>JADZEM010000068.1 GCA_020850535.1 Chloroflexota bacterium | reverse complement strand
CGAGCGGCCGTTGCTGGTCCGACGCCGCTCTGCTAGAATGATGGGGCTACGGGCCTGTGGCGCAGCGGGAGCGCGCTTCCTTGGCATGGAAGAGGTCAGGGGTTCGATTCCCCTCAGGTCCACCAGACGCCGTTTTGGAGGGTCCCACAGGGCCCTTTTTCTTCGAGTGGGCACCTGAAGCGTCGCGCTGAGCGGTCGCGCTGGTTCGTCAGTTTTGGAAGCGGCACGGTCCCGGCCCCGCTTCCCTGGATCCGTTGTCTGAGCGAGTTTCGCCCTGGGGTTGCCTGGCAGGCAATATCCACCGAAGGGCGGACCTGCGAGGATGAAAGGATCACGACGACGGACCTGGGCCGACATGGATCACGACGATGCCCTCCTCCGGGAGCAGGTTGTCCGCCTCTCGCGCGTCGACGAGCGCGGCCCCATCCCCGAGTTCCTGGCCAAGAAGGACGCCGAGCAGGCGAAGCAGACCTGCGATGGCTATCGGTACGCGCTCCAGCGCTTCCTGGCCTTCGTCGGCGAGGAGGCGACGGTCGGCGACGTGACCGAGGCGACCGGCCATCGGTTCCTCCGCTACCTGCGCGAGGAGGGGCTGTCCGAGAACACCATCGCGACCTACCTCCGGTGTCTGAAGGCGTTCACGCGCTGGATGCACAAGAAGGGCTGGACCGAGCGCGACCGCTTCGCCGATGTCAAGCAGCCACCGTTCGTCCGCCCGAAGTTTGACACGCTCACACCGGTCGAGAAGCAGGCGATCCTCACCGCGCTCAACCCCGACACGTTCCTCGGCGCGCGCAACCTGGCCATCCTGTGCGTGTTCCTCGACACCGGGATTCGGCGGGAGGAGCTGGTCCACCTCCAGGAGGCGCGGGTCCGTCTGGCCGAGGGCTACATCGAGGTGTACAGCCAGAAGACGAACGAGTGGCGCGTCATCCCGCTCTCGAGCGAGGCGGTCGCGGTCTGCCGGAACTACCTGAAGTGGCGCGACCGCTTCATGGCGAGGCCGGTCCGTCGTCGCGCGGACGCGCGTGATGCGAATCGGCGCCTCAAGCAGGCCCGGAGCCGGACGGCGGACACGTTCTTCTGTACCTGGCTCGGCGGTCCGCTGAGCGAGAGCTCCGTCGGCTGGATGGTGCGTCGCCTGCGGGCGAGGCTGGCGGAGGCCGGGGTGAACCTCCGGATCCACCCGCACCTGTTCCGCCACAATTTCCTGACCGAGAAGGCGCTCGACGGCGAGAACCCGTCGATGGTCCGTCGCTGGGCGGGGCACCGCAAGTACGAGATGACCGACTACTACTTCGGCCTGGCCGAGGCGAAGCTCGCCGCGATCAAGCCGAAGCAGTCCACCCTGGCGGGGCTGCAGATCCTGCGGAAGAAGACCGGGCGGGCCGGGAAGACGGCCCCGGAAGCCACGTCAGGCAGATCCCCGGGCTGACCCCGCGCCAGGTCCTATCGGTGGGGTGCGGCCGTATACTGAGCACATGCTGGATGCAGACGACCCCTATCTCGCCAAGGCTGCGGAGAGCCTGGCCGGGGCTGAGAGTGAGCTCGCGAATGCGCGGTACAACAATTCCGTGAGTCGCTCGTACTATTCCTGCTTCCAGGCTGCGATTCACGCCCTGGTGCTGAACGGCGTTCGGCCGCGCGGCACACTGGATCAGTGGGGCCACGACTTCGTGCAGGCGCAGTTCGTGGGCCTGCTCGTCAATCGGCGCAAGCTGTACCCGGCCGATCTGCGACAGACTCTCTTCCGCAATCTCAGCCTACGTCACGAGGCCGACTATGGCCGCGGGACGGTGACCCAGATCGAAGCGTTGCGGGCATTGCGGCGATCGCGACAGTTCGGCAACGCAGTCCTTGGAAGGAATGTGAGCGGATCATGACCGCCGAACGCATGACCGGAGGTGGGCTTCGGCTGGAGCCGGTGATTGCCGAGCTCCAGCAGAAGGTGACCGGGCGCTATCCGGAGGCGCGGTTCGAGGTCTTCGAGGGTGAGGATCCGCGCGGGACCTACCTGCGGGCGATCATCGATATTGAGGACACCGACGAAGTCGTGGACCTGGTCGTCGACCCCCTGCTCGACCTGCAGGTCGAGCAGCGGCTGCCCCTGTACTTCGTCGCCAGCCGCTCGCCTGAGCGGCACCAGGATCAGCCACGTTCGGGGGTCGAGGCCGGGCCGGCGGCTGCTGGGCCAGAGCCCCTGCCCTGAAACTGGCCGCCCTCGTTCGTCCGCTCCCTCAGCGCACCAGCGGGGCGTAGCCCGCCGACAGCAGCAGCTCGTCCATCTCCTCCATCGACAGCTGCATGGCGAGCCCGAGGCGGATCACGGTGTCCCGGCTCGGCTGGCGCCGCTGGCCGTCCGCGACACGACGCGGATTGAGCGGGTCGCACGGGAGGTGGACCAGGCGCGACACGTAGCTGACGTCGAGCCACGAGCGCCGCGCCAGCTGGGACAGCGACAGGCCGGATTGGCGCAGGTGGCGCGTGAGGCAGCCGGAGAACGACTCGTCCGCCGGGCCACCGGCATCGTCGCGAGCATCGAGGGAGCGCGTCAGATTTCGCGTACCGACCATGGTTCGCCCCGAGCTTACGGCGCGGCTACGAGCCGCGGCACAGCCGACAGGCCGCATGATGGGGACACCGACCCATTCGTCCACCGGGACGCCGCGGGGACCCATCCGGTGCACGGGATGGGGCGCAGACTCGCCGGATGAGTGAGCGTCCGGTCCCAATCGGCCAGGTGGGCGACGCGCCGGTGGTGCTCGCTCGTCGGCGAGCCAGCCTCTTGCCCCACTTCCACCAGCAGTGGAATCCGGCGGGTGGTCCCCCACGCGTCGCGCGTTCTCAGCCGCTCAACCCACGAGGTGACGCAGCGTGCGACGGGCCGGTGCGCGTGCGAACGATCGACTGACATCGGGTCCTCCAGGGCTCGCTAAGACCCAGCCTACCCCCACCGTCTCCCGGCTCGGTCTCCGGCTCCACCGGGGCATCCGAGAGCACGGCGCGTGACCGGTGGACGCCGTGAACCACGGCAAACCGTGCCAACGGGCGGGGGTGCCGCCGGCAGGTTCGCCCGGCCAGGCCGTGCCGAGTGCCCGCCACCCACGACACGGCGTGGTACGCTGGCGGGGAGCGGGTAACCGAGGATGGCCGATCGGCAGCTGCGGGTCGTGAACGTCACCCGCGGCGTCGTGCTCGCGGAGCGTGCTGCCCTCGCCGACTCGTTCGTGACGCGGGCCCGGGGACTGCTCGGCCGGTCTGAACTTGCCCCCGGCGAAGGCCTGGTCATCCGACCGTGCAACGCGGTCCACACCGTCGGGATGATGTTCCCGATCGACGTGGTCCATCTGGACGGCACCGCGCGGGTGCTGCGGGTCGTCCCCGACCTGCGCCCCTGGCGTTTCGGGGCGCTCGTCCCGGGCTCACGGGTCGTCGTCGAACTACCGGCCGGGACCGTCGCGGCGACCGGCACGATGCCGGGTGACGAGATCGAGCTGCAGCCCTACGCTCCCGGTGGGGCGTAGTTGTCCTCGCCGTCGCCCTCGAGTGGCTCGGCGGCGAATGTCGCACCCAGTGACAACACCGCCTGAGTCTCGGTCCCGCCCGGCAGGCCGGGAGTCCGTCCTGCCGGGCAGTCCCTCCTCAGCGGCGCCGGCGCCCGCGCCTGAGCATGGTGAGTCCCGCGGCCAGCGTGGCCGTGCCCCCGCCGACCAGGCCGTAGGCCAGCTCGAGCGGCATCCCGCCGGCCCGCGGGGCGGTGGTCGGCGCCGGCGTGGGCGGGACAGCGGGCGCCGGCCGGGTGGCGGTGGGAAGTGGCGCCGTCGGAGTCACCGCCGGGGCCGGCGGTTGGGGTGCGGTGACCGCCGGGGGCGTGGCTGGGGCGGGCGGCGCAACCGGGACCGATGTCACAGTCGCCGGGAGCGGGGTTGGAGTCGGCGGGAGTGGTGTCGGCGTGGCCGGAACGGCCGGCGCGGGGGTCACCGGTACCTGCGCGCTGGCGGAACCAGCCGGCCCGGACACCGCCCACAGCCCGGCCGTGAGCGCGAGCCACAGCGCAACCGCCTGAATTATCGCGCGCCCTGGCGGCTGCGTCGGCCGTAATCCCATCGTGCCAGTGTTTCGCATGCCGCCTCTCCTCCGACCGACTCAGCGATGGCGTTTCGAGCTCGTCAGCTTCCACGGCGCGCCGACCTCGGCGCGCTCGAAGGTCGCCGAGAGCCGGATGTCCTCGGTCCGCGAGAACGGCCCGATCGGGGCCCCGGTCGCCGGGTCGACGTAGCGGGCCCGCGTCGACGAGATGACGTAGACCACCCCGCGGAGCGGCCCGACCTCGACGAACATCACGTCGTCCGCCAGCCGCGCCTCGAGCTCGACCGCCCGGCCCTGTTCTCGGAGCCCCGCGACCTCGGCCCGCCGGCGCTCGAGCTCCGGCCCGGCCAGTACCCCGTCGAGAGCGTCCTCGTCGAGGGTCCGCAGCGCCCGGGCGACCGTCGCGGCCTGGTACTGGTAGGCCGTGGCAAGCTCAGCCTCGAGTGGGTCTCCGCGCCCCCGGCGGACGACCGGCGGCGGCAGACGCTCCGGGAGCACGATCGCGGGCTGGACTTCGACCGGCGGGCGCAGGCGCTCGACCGCCAAGGCCACCCCGCCCAGCAGCCCGAAGGCCACCAGCAGGAGTGCCAGGGCCACCGCCCAGTCGGGCCAGGCCGGGCGCGAGCCGACGGTGGCCACCCACCCCGGTCTTCGGCCGCGTACGCCATCAGCGTGCATCGCTCGCCCCTCCCATCGGGAAGGTCTCCGCACCGCTCGCTCCGGCCATGATAGCAGCCGTGCCCGGGCGCCATCGACGCAAGGCTCCGGTCGGCATCCATGCCCAGAACCGTCCGCGCACGATGGCGCGATGCCCGGTGGTGCCACCAATTACACCCGTGCATCGCTGCCCATCAACGGGCTGCCCGCGACCGGGGGAGGCCAGCTCCGTCGGGTCGAATCCCACGGATCGCGCCAGATCCGCCCCAGCGGTCCGGCCGGGTTGTCCGCACTGGGCGCGAGCTGATCCTCGCTGGTGAGCAGGAGCGGCAACCGGAGCGGACGGCCGACCGCCGCGGCCCGCGCGGCCCTGGCGAAGGCCTCCTCGTGTTCGGGGGTGGTGGCGACGACCAGGACGGTCGGGAACGCTCGGTGCTCGCGGGCCCAGCGCCCGCCCTCCAGGCGGGCGTAGTAACCCGTGAGCTTGCGAAGTCGCGCGCGCCGACTCGTCGTGCCGCGGTCGTACTCCAGGTAGAACGGGTGGGCTGCGCCGCCGCCGTGGGCCACACCGGCGCCATCGGGGCGCAGTCGCCCGCGCCGCGCGGCCGCCTCGCCCTCCGACTGGACCAGCATGGCCGGCAGTGGCGCTGTGGCCAACGTCCGCGCCAGGCGGACCAGGACGGCCGTCGCCCCGAGCGTGTGCTCCGGGTGCTCGAGCAGCATCCGCCGCGCCCGACGCCCACCCGGCCCGTCCCCGACGAGCCCGAGGTGGCGCGCTCCCGCCGCCGGCGTCAGGCCGTGACCGGCCGCGGCGAGGGCCAGGCCGGCCCGGGTCAGCTCGATCCGCCCGGCCGTCGGCCCGCCGACCGCTTCGGGCGCCGTGGCGACCAGGCCGCGCGCCCGGAGCACCGTGCAGACCTGTCGCGTCCGCTCCTCGCTCCGGCCGAGGAGCACGGCCGCCTCGTCCGGCGCCACGAACGGGTGGTGCCCGAGCAGCTCGAGCAGAAGCCGCTCGGCTGGGCGCAGCCCGAGCGCCAGGCGCCCGACCCGAGCTCCGACCGGCGCGGACGCGGGGACCGCGTCCGGACCCTCGCGGACGGGGCGGTATGGCCGGGCGGCAGACGCCCGTCGAGGCGCTGGCCGGAACCGTGCCGCCTCGAGCACCGGCGGGTCCCCCTGAGCCGCGGCAACCAGCCAGTCGAGCGTCGGCAGCGGTCGCGTTGGCGAGGTCACCAGCCCCCTCACACCGACCCGAGCGAGCACGGTTCGGCAGGCGTCCGCCCGCGCCTCGGTCGCGGCGGCGACGACGAGCGCCGGGGCACCCAGCTCGGCAACTCGCGTCAGCGACGGGACCCAATCCGCCGGGGCGAGCGCCGGGTCGTCCGGGAGCAGGAGCCAGCCGCCGGCGTGGTGGTCGCCACCATCCCAGGCCAGGGCCACGAAGGCGGGCAGCGTGACCGCGACCGGCGCCCGGGTCGGTCGAGTGAGGAGCCGACGCCAGGGCCGTTCCCAGGCGAGGAGTTCAGGCCGCCCGGGACCGGCCCGAGCCACCTGCTCGAGCAGGCGATAGGTCGCGAGCAGGTGCGGCAGTTGGGCCACCGCCCGCGCCAGGGCCTCACTGCCGAGCCCGAGCCGCGCGGCCAGCTCGACGGGGTCAGCATCGAGGTCGAGTGCCAGCACGGCCAGGCCGAGGTCGGTGAGGTGGCGGAGGCGCCGGGAGCGGTGGCGGCCGAGGCTGGCGGTCAACGTCGCGACCAGGTCGCGGTCCACCAGTACGTGCAGCGCGGCGTCGGTGCCGTCCCGGGCCGCCCGTCCTCGAAGCGCCGTCAGCAGCTCGGAGGGCGCGAGCGGCAGCCGGCCGAGCAGGTGCAGGACCTCGCGCTCGGCCGGCCGCAGCGCAGCCCTTACGGCATGGGCGTCGGCCCGGTGCGGGCGGCTCACGCGGGTCCCTTGGCGACGCTGCCGGCGGGACCGGGCGCGGCTTGGGGCGTGGGGCCGGACGTCGCGTCGGCCAGGCCGCCCAGCGGCAACTGGCGCCCGCCGGAGTCCGCGCGCTCGGGCGGGCGACCGCCCTTCCGTCCCTTGCCGCCCCGGGAGCGGTACTCGTTGCGGGCCGGTGGGGCCGGGCGGCGCTCCCGCGCTTCCGTCCCGCTCGCCTCGTCCTCCAGCCCGACGAGCTGCCGCCCGGCGAGCGCGATCCGCGCCAGCGCCGCGCGGATCGCGCCGTCGACCTCGGCGGCCGGCCGTCCCCAGCGCCGGGCCGATGCCTCGGCCAGGGCGTCGGCCAGCACCTCGTCCGGCGCGGGCGGCGGGTCGAGCTGCACCGAGAACGCCGGCGGCCGCCCGTCGTCGGCGGACAGGCGGGCGTAGCAGCGGTACGGCCCGAGCCCGACCAGGTCCTGCTCGTCCACCCCCTCGCCCAGCTCGCGGACGAGATACCGAGCGTCCTCGGCCGAGCAGTGGAAGGCGAACAGGCCGTCCAGGTTCTCGAAGAGCGCCCGCCGCAGGGCCCGGTCGTGCTTGCGGTCGAGCGCGTCGAGCTGGCCAAATCCCTGGATCGCGAGACACAGGCTGGCGCCGTGCTTGGCCCGCTGGGCCAGGATCGGCTCGTACTGGGCGCCCGGCAGGGCGTGGAACTCGTCGACGATGATCGCGGCCGGGCGCCGCCGGGCCGGGGGCAGGGCGGCCTGCTCGCCAATCGCCAGGGCAAACAGGTTGACCAGCGTCGCGCAGACCAGCGCGGTCGTGTCCTCGCCGACGCCGCCGGCCCCTTGGGCCCCGTCGACCAGCACAATCGCCCCGTCGCGGATCCAGGCGGACGGGTGGATCGTCGAGGCCGGCTGGCCGACGATCGCGCGGGCCACCTCGTCGCCGGCGTAGCGCTGGATCTTGGTCAGGACCGGGTTGGCGATCTCGAGGCGCAAGCGGGCGTCGAGGGGAGCGTAGTAGGTCTCCCACCAGGCGCGCACGACCGGGTCGTCGACCGACTTGAGCACCTGCTGGCGGAACTTCACGTCGACCAGCAGGGCCGGCACGTCGAGGATCGTGTGCTGGCGGGACCGCCCGTCCGGGCCGGTCGCGCAGAGCGCCCGGTTCGCGTCGTAGAGGGTGAGCAGCGCGTGGCGGAAGGCATCCTCCATGCGCGGTCCCCAGTAAGCCGCGAACTCGTAGCGGAAGACGCCGAGCGCGTTGGCGACCGCCTTGTTACGGCGCCCGAAGAGCGCCACGTCGAGCAGGTTCAGCCCGAACGGGCGGTCGTCGCGGGCCAGGTCCAGGTAGACGACGGCGTCACGGCGGGCGGGCGGGACCAGCCCGAGCGCCGCCCGGGCCAGGTCGCGGTGCGGGTCCACCAGCAGCAGCGCGCGGTGGCCGGCCGGGACCGGGGCGGCCATCAGGTGGGCGGCCAGGCGGCCGAGTAGGGCCGACTTGCCGCGGCGGGTCTTGGCCACCAGCAGCAGGTGTCGCCCGAGCAGCTCGTCGGCGACACGGACCT
This sequence comes from Chloroflexota bacterium, assembly GCA_020850535.1. Lineage (NCBI taxonomy): Bacteria > Bacillati > Chloroflexota > Chloroflexota bacterium. The sequence goes on along the minus strand of JADZEM010000068.1, from coordinate 127,420 downwards.
CGACCGCCTCGCCCTGGTGGGCGCTGACGCCGATCCGGCAGCCGCGGGCAACCAGGATGGGGAGCGGCAGGCGAGCCCGGGCGGTTGTCCGCTCGACCAGCGGCACGTCGCTCGCCGCCTGGGGCAGGTGCCAGAGGCCGGCCAGCTCGCGGGCGTTCAAGAGCGCACGCGCCCCCGTTGGGGGCAGGTGGTCCGGCCGCCACAACGGCGGCGCAGCTCCCTCCGGCGCTCGCAGCGCGACCGGCGCGAAGCGGTTGCCGAGCGGCAGGTCGTAGCGGTGGTAGGCACCGACCAGCCCCGCGAGCCAGCCCTCGAGCTCGGCCGGACCGGTCGCGGCCGGCCCGAACACGGCCAGGCGGAGCTGGACCCAGAACGCCGGGTGGGCCAGCTTCTCGGCGACCAGCCGGCGGTCGTAGAGGCGCTCGCGGTGGAGCCGGCGCCAGGCGAGCGCCGCCCCGAACGCCGTCGTCGGCAGGGCGGCGGCGGCGAGCCCCAGCTCGAGCCAGCGGCCGGCCTCGAGCCAGGCCTGCACCTGCCAGGCGGCGAGTCCCAGCGCCAGCAGGGCCACCAGGCCGCCGACCTGGGCATCGGACGTCCCGGTCGGCCGGTCGGCCTGGCGGCGGGCGCGCTCGGGCTCGAGCGGGTCCTCGACGGCGAGGCGCAGGTACGGCCGCGCCCAGTCGGGCGGGGCCGGGCGGCAGACGAGCTGGGTGAGCGCCCGCCACCCCGGTGTGAGCCCGCCGAGCGCGCCGACAATCCCCAAGACCGGGTCGGCCTGAGCGGCCCGCTCGGCGTCGATGTCGGCGTCCCGGAACGTCTTGAGTGGCTGGTAGGGCGGCTCGGCCAGGACCAGCGCGCGGGCGCAGACCCGCTCGTCGGCGGACGGTCGGGCCGGGTCGAGGTCCGGGTAGCGATCGAAGTCGAGCGGCCGCAGCTCGGCCTGGGGGTAGGCGGTCCGCAGCCGCTCGCGGAGCCGCTCCCGCATCCCCTTCGAGCCGGCCCGGGCCAGGAACCGCCGCTCGCCGCCGTGGGCCGCGATCTCCAGGCTGAACGGCTCTGATACGGCGAGCGAGGCGAACAGCTGCTCGGCGGCCGCGATGCCGGCCGCGTTCGTGCGGGGCGAGACGACCTCGAGTAGCTCCGGCCTTGGATCGGGGCGGCGTCCGGTCATCGCTCCGTCCCGGCTCAGCGAGGTAAGGGCACGGCGCGCGCCCGCAGCCGGAACGCGACCGGCCGGACGGCACGGCCGGCGTCGGCGTCGTCGACCAGGGCTGCGGCCGAGGGTGGCAGGACGGCGGAGAGCCAGGGTCCGCCGGCTGGCCGCAGCAGCACCTCGCGCACCCCGACCCCGACGTCCGCGTAGCCGAGCCGGGCGAGCGCTGCCGCCAGCGGGCCGCCGCGCGGATCGGCCGCCGCGGCCGCGATGTCGGCGAGGGTCACCCGGACGACAATCTCGACGGCCGCGTCTGCCGGCCCGCCACAGCTCGCCAGTGCCGCCTCAGGCATACGTGCCCTCCGCCCCGTTCATGCGGCGTGCGCGCCGCGCCGCCTTCGCGCGGATGATCTGCGCCAGGGCGACGTACTCGCCGAGGACCGTTTCGAGGGAGGTCCGGCAGCAGCGTCGCCAGGGCCGCCCGACCAGCGCCTCGGCGAAGGCGACGACCTCCCGCTCGTCCCAGCCGAGGCGTTTCCCGGCCCGGAGGACCGCCGCGCGAAGGTCAACGTGCCGGGAGACGGCCGCTCGTCGTCCCCTGCCGACGCAACGGTGCGCCGCCGCCCGTCTCATGGCTGGCCTCCCTGGCCGACGCTGCCCGACCGGTCCCCGGGCCGGGCAGCGTGTTCGGCCTCACCGCCTACGTCGTCACCGTCGCCGATACCCCGCCCCGGCCCCTGGAACGCGGCGGTCGCGGATGGCGCTGCTTCCCGGGCGGCAGTCTGGCGACGGGCCTCGGCAAGCAGGCGGAAGAACTCGGCCCGCCCGGCCCGTCCCAGGTCGTTGAGATCGCGACCGGGCGGCAGGGTCAGCGGGCGGAACCGCGCGCCGAGCAGCCTGGCGAAGCGCTCGGCGCCCTCGGCGCCGCCCCGGTCGCCGTCGAAAGCGCCCCAGACGACCCGTGCCCGGGCCAGGAAGCCGAGCTTGTCGGGCGGGAGGGCCGTGCCGCACGGGCTCCAGGCCGCCAGTCCCCAGCTGAGGGCGGTCAGCCAGTCGAACACGCCCTCGGCACAGACGACCTCGACCCGCCCGGCCGCTCGCTCCTGGCCGAGGACCGGTCGCTCGCCCGGCAGTGCCAGGTACGGCGGGGCGTCGCTGGGCAGGGCGTCCGGCACGGCGCGCCCGATCAGCCAGATCACCTGTCCGCCGCGGATCTCGGGGACGACCAGCCGCCCGGCCAGCAGCTCGCGCGGTGCCCGGCCGCTGTCCGCGCGTTCCGGTCGCCCGAGCAGCCCGAGCTCCTGGGCCACCTGCAGCCCGCCGCGGCGGCGGAGGTAGCCGTCGAGCGTGCGCCCGTCGGCGTAGCCGAGCCCGCACTGGCGGGCGACCCAGTCCGGGATCCCCCGCGCGCGGAGGTACGCCCGCGCCCGCTCGTCGCGCCAGAGCAGGTGGCGGTAGACCGTGGCCGCCACGTTCATCACCACCTGCTGCTCGAGCGTCAGGCGGTCCCAGTGGCGCCGCTCGCGCGACGGTGGGGCCCCGGGCGAGGGTCGGACAACGGCGGGGTGGCCGGGCGGCACCGCGCGACCGGCCAGGCGGGCACACGCCTCGGCAAACGGGAGCCCATCGCGGCGCATGACCCAGTCGACGACGTCGCCGCCGACCCCGCACCGGTAGCACCACCAGCGACCGGCGGATGGGTAGACGTGCAGGTTCGGGCGCCCGCCGTCGGCGTGGAAGGGGCAGCGACCGACCAGCGCCTCGCCGACCCGCCCGAGCTCGACGCCGGCCGCGGCGACGAGGTCGGCGATCGGATGGCCGGCCTTGAGTACCGCCAGGTCGTGGCGGCCGGAGCGTGCCGTGATGGTCCCGTTCACCTGCCCACCTCCCGCTCGCTCCGGAGCCGCCGGTCGAGCTCTTCGTCGTCCTCCTCGCGTCGCCTACGCTCTTCCTCCTCGGCGTCTTCCTCGTGCCGGCGCCGTTCGTCCTCCGCCAGCAGCGCCCGCCAGTCGTCGCCATCCCCGGCCACGTCGTCACCGGCGCTGGTCGAGCCAGAGCGGCCATCGGAACTGCGCGCACGGTCGCCGAGTGACCGACTCGCAGCGTGTACGTCGTCGTCGGCGCGTCCGCCACGGCCCCCCACTGCCCAGCCGACCTCGACGTCCGCGCGCCGATCGCCGTCCAAACGGAGGCCGGGCCCGTCGCGCCGGCCGGTGTCCTCCTTGCGGGCGCGACGGTCGGCGTCCTCGTCGGCCCGCCGCAGGGCAGCGGCGTCCTCGGCGGCGAACGACCGTCCTCGCACGACGTCCTCCGCTCGCACCGCCCGACGCTGCTCCCCCCTCGCCGCCTTACCCGCCTCCTCCTCGGCGACGAGGCGCTCGGCCAGCTCGCGGCTGTCCGAAGGCCGTCGGACGCTCGGCACGTCGGCCGCGCGGCGCCGGGCCTCGGCGCCGGGGCGCAGGGCCGGTTCGTCATCAGGCGCTCCCTCTCGCGTCGGGGGCGGTCGCCCGCGCTCCGATTCGGGATCCAGGTCGGCCCGGGCGTCGAGAGACGCCCAGTCCCGTTCCAGCTCGTCGTCGGGCGGCCTTGGCCCTCCCTCAACCGCCGGCACCTCGGCTCGCTCCGGTCGCCCGTTGGCGCGGCGCTCGCGCCGGGCCGGGCGGCGTGGGGGATCGCCCACCGCCACCGGGCGGGTGTCGCGACCGGGCTCGGGGCTCGCGCCCGGAGCGACGGCCGGCTCGGTGGCGGCGCGTTCGGCCCGCGCCCGTTCCCGCGCGGCCCGCTCGCGGTCGGCGATCTCCTTCGGGGCCGTCGTCGCCAAGGTGTGCTCGGCCGGGCTGGCCTTGATCTCGATCGCCACCCGCGAGTCGCGGGCGAAGAGCAGCCCCTGCCCCTTGGCCGCCCCCAGCAGGAGCCCCCGCTCGTCCTCGGCCAGCCCGAACGCCCGCACGACCGGCCCGATCGTCGAGGCGTCTTGCTTCATCAGCAGCTTGATCGCGGCGTTCGTCAGCACCTTGCGGCCGTGCTCGGATTCGAGGAAGTCGGCCACGTCCTGGGTGAGCGTGACCAGTCCCAGGTAGTACTTGCGGGCCCGGCGGGCCATGCTCTCGAGGAACTGGCCGCCGGCCTCGTACTGCATCAGCGTCCAGGCCTCGTCGACGACCAGCAGCCGCGGCTTCTTCTCGCGGCGGACCAGCGTCCAGACGAAGTTGGCGATCAGGTGGATCCCGATCGGGCGCAGCTCCTCCTCTAGCGCCTGGACGTTGAAGACGACGAAGCGCCGGTCGAGCGCGACGTTGGTGGGCCCGCCGAAGAGACCCGCCAGCGACCCCTCGACGTAGCGCCGCAGCCGGTCGGCCAGGTCCTCGGCGTCGCGGTCGTCCTCGGCCAGCGCGTCGAGCTCGCCGAGCAGGTCGCGCATCAGCGGCGGGGGCCGATCGTGGGTGGCCGGATCGGCGACGATCCCCCGGGCCGCGTAGGCCAGGTAGACGGCCCGATCCAGGACCGCCCGCTCGCGCGGACCGAGCGGGCGGCCGGGGGCTGCCAGCATCACCTCGAGCAGCCCGAGCACGGCCGCGACCTGCTCGGCGAGCGGGTCGCGGCCCTCGTCGGCGGTCGGGTCGGGCGGCGGCAGGTCGAAGGGGTTCAGCTTGTGCGGGCTCGACGAGGCCAGCCGCAGGTACTGGCCGTCGACCGCCTCGCAGACGGCGCGGTACTCGTCCTCGGGGTCGATGACGAGGAAGTCGACCCCGCGCTGCAGGAAGCGCAGCGCCTTGACCTTGGTCGCGTAGCTCTTGCCGGCGCCCGACTTGGCGAAGACCACCTCGTTGGCGTTGAGCAGGGAGGCGTCGAACGGGTCGAAGATGACCGGCGAGTTGTTGGTGGTCGCGATGCCGTAGAGCACCCCCTGCTCCATGCTCAGCGTCGTCGAGGCGAACGGGAAGGTCGTCGCGAGCGACGAGGTGTCGAGGTTGCGGTAGATCGGCAGCGTCCCCCGCCCCTCCGGCAGGCACGCTCGGAACGCCAGGTCCTGCTCGAACAGGGCGCCCCGCGACTGGGCCATCATCCCGTCCAGCTCGACCTCGACCCGCCGGGTCAGCTCGTCGAGGGTCTGGAGGCTCGGCGCCCGCAGCAGGAGGTAGAGCGCGACCGAGAAGACCCGCTCCTCGCCCCGCTGGAGCCGGTCGCGCAGCGTCTCGGCGTCCTCGAAGGCGACCTCGCGTTCCGGATCGCCGAGCCGCCCGGACCGGGCGTCGACCAGCCGCGACGACTGGAACTGGACCAGCTTGTAGCCGAGCTGGCGGATGATCTGGCCCGAGTCGAGTGGCTCGACGTGGATCGCGAGCTCGAGCGGCTCCTGGAAGTCGATCAGGCGGGTGAGCCAGCCCGGCTCGACGGTGCGCGGGAAGTTCGTGACCAGGATCCCCCGGACGTACTGCCGCTCCAGGCGCACGTGGTCGTCGCGGACGACGAAGGCGGCCGGGGCGACGAGATCGGCGAGCGTCCGGGCTCCGAGCGCGAAGCGACGCTCGTCCGGGCCGAGCGGTGCCGGGGCCCCGCGCCGGCCGACCGGCAAGAACGGCAGCCGGACGCCACGGCCGTCGCCAGTGTCCGGCTCGGCCGGTCCCGAGGTCGGCGCGGGGTCGACGGTGCGTTCCCGGGCGGCTCCAGCCGGCCCGGCGTCGGCGACCGGCCTGTCGGTGCGGACGACCAGGTGGGTGTACTCCGAGAGGTGCCGCTTCAGCCGCTGGGTCCGGGCCAGCTCCGGCGACCAGCAGGCGTGCCAGAGCTGGGCCAGCTCCGCGTCGCCGAGGCGGTGGACCGCGAGGCCGCAGCGCTCGAGCCCCGCCCGGACCTGGTCGCAGCGGACCGCCAGCCGCCGCCGGTCGGCGAGGGCCGCGTCGCCGCGCTCCCGCCGGCGGCCGAACGGCCAGAGCCCGCCCACCGGACCGGCGCCCCGCGCATCAGCCGGGACGACGACGTAGAAGCGGCGCTCGAGCAGCGTCTTGTCGCGGGCCAGGCGGTGGACGAAGTCGACGTGGTCGCGGGCCAGGGCAGAGAGCGCCCGGTTCGGCTCGCGCAGGGCGACGCGCCTGAGGTCCTCGAAGTAGCGGCGGAGGTCAGTCGGCTGGACCCGGACCAGGATTTGGACTGGGAAGGTCAGCCCGTTGAGGAAGGCGGCGAAGCCGGCGACCAGGACCTCCTGCTGCTGCTCGCCGCGCAGGCCGAAGTCGACCCCGGAGACTTCGAGCACGGCGACCGAGCGCCCGCCGGCCAGATGGGCGACGCAATCCTCGACCCCCTCCAGGCGGACCAGCGCCGCCTGGGCCGAGGCCGGCCCGCGGGTGGGGCGCGTGCGGCTCATCGCGGGCCTCCCGTTCCGCGCTCCCGGGCCGTCCAGGCGGCCCGCGGGGCGAGCTCCGCCCAGTCCGCGCCGGCCGGCCGCCAGTCGGTCGGGTCCGGCTCGGCCGGCCGCCAGAGCACCAGCTTCGGCATGGCCCAGTAGTGCGCCAGCGCGAACGCCCACTCCTCGAGCCCGCGCCCGAGCGGCCGGACGAAGGCCAGTCCGGCCGAGGTCAGGGCGACCGCGGCGACCAGGCCGTAGAGGAGCGGCGCGGGCCAGTCCGGGGCGCCGCTCCAGATGCCGTAGGCGGCGGACGCGCCGGCGAGCAGGACGGTGAACTGCCGGACCGAGAGGCCGAGCAGCAGCTTGTCCTCGACGTTCAGGTGGGTCGGGACCTCGTGTCGGCGTGCCATGGTTGCCTCCCCTCAGCCGCCACCGGCCCCGAGGGCCTGACCGACGGCGCCGGCGACGGCCCGGGCGAGGATGACGATCGCCAACCCGAACAAGGCGTTCACCATCGCCTGCTTGCCGCCCTCCATCTGGCGCGGCGAGCCGCCGGCCGCCATGTACTGGAAGGCGCCCCACATCAGGAAGAAGGCGGCGACGACGACGCCGACCGTGAAGCCGATGTTGAGCAGGTTCGTGAAGAGCTGGGTGATGCCCGACCGGACGTCGGTCGGCTGCAGCAGGAGCGCCACCTGGACGATCTCGCGGCTCATGCTCCGCCTCCTGGGCTCGTGATCTGGTCTGGCTGGCCCGGGCCGCCCCGCCTCGCCGGGCCGTTGGGTCGTGCTCGCGCGGGGCGCCCACCCCCGCTCGTCGTGCCCTTTGGGCGCCGTTCCCTCGCTCCTCCCACCACGCCGCCCGTCAGGCCACGAGGCGGATGCCCCGCCCGCTCCAGGACGGCACGAACGTCGAGCGGGCGATGAACGTCAGCCGCGTGCCGGCCGAGTCGACCACCCGGACCCCGTCGTCGCCGACGCCGGTCACCACCAGCCAGTGGCCCTCGGGGAAGGTCGCGTTGGTGATGTCGACGAGGACCGGCTGGCCGGCAGAGGTCGCGGCCCGCAGGTGCTCGTAGCCGATCACGTCGTCGGCGGCCTGGAAGCCGAGCGCACGGGCCGCCCCGACCAGGGCCGGGCGGCTCACCAGCCCGAGGCGGGTCGTGATCGCGCCCGGCATCAGCCGCATCGTGTCGGCGATCCGGACGGGCCGGCCGAAGCCGCGCGCGACCGCGGTCAGGCTGGCCGCCGAGCAGGTACTCGCGGCCCAGACGCCGACCGGGTACTGCGCGTCGTACTCGGCCGGGTCGCCCTGGCCGACCCGCGGGACCGCGGCGAGCGCGCCGGGTGGGGCCGGCAGGCCGGGCAGCCCGGGCCCGAGCGCCCCGGCCGGGGGCAGCTCGGCCGTGTATGCCCGGGCCTGCTCGAGGACCTGGGCGACGTACCAGTCGGCGTGGTTGTAGGCCCAGAGGGCCCCGCGCAGATCGCCCGGCGCGCCGCTCGCGCAGAGGTAGCGGGCGGCGGCCGGGATCGCATCCCGGTAGTCCCAGGGGTCGCGGTCGCCGTCGCCATCGCCGTCGACCCCGTAGGCCGCCCAGGTGGCCGGCATGAACTGCATGTAGCCGATCGCCCCGGCGCTCGAGGGGCCCATGTTCCGCCCGAAGCCGGACTCGATGCGGGCGATCGCCGCCAGCACCTGCCAGGGCAGGCCCGGGCACCAGCGGGCCGGCGTCGCCTCCATGACGGCGCGGTGGGCCGGCGGGATCTCCCCGGCCACCGGCGAGCCGTCGCGGACCCAGTGCTCGACCGGTGGGGGGCCGCCGTTCGGTGGGCCGGCGAGCAGGACCTGGAGGGCGAACGTCCCGGCCAGGACGCCGGCCCCGACCGGCACGACCAGCAGCAGGGCCGGGCCGAGCAGGAGGGCCAGGGCGAGTGATGCCCCGCGCCCGAGGGTGATGGAGAGGAGGGTCGCGCGCAGGTCGTCCATCGCGGCGCCCCCTACGGTCGGCCCGCGCCGGATGCGGCGACCGGGCGCGGCGCCGCGGCCACCGCGCCGCCCGTCCGGCCGCCACCCGAGCCTCCGCCACCGCCCCCGAGCGCGGCGCCCACGGCGCGGCCCGCGCCCCCACGGCCGACGAGGATGGCGACCGTGCGCAGCGAGGGGCCGCCGGCTGAGGCGTGGAAGAGGCCCGGCATCTTCATCGCCAGCAGGACGCTCGCGATCCCGATCGTCACGGAGAGCAGTGGCGGGCCGCCGGCCTGCTCGCCCGCGACGCCCATGCCGGTCGCGAGGGCCGCCCCGACGGCGAGCGCCGCGACCTGGCCGACCTGGGAGAAGACGGTCCCGAAGAAGAGCACGAACCAGAGCTGGGCCCAGCGCTGGGTCTGGGGCAGGAGCCAGCAGGCAACGCCGACCGGCGCCAGGACCAAGAGCACGCACACCAGCGCCAGCCGCGCGACCTGGTGGATCAAGAGCAGCAGGACGACCACGAAGTAGACGACGAGCAGCGCGCCGAGCGCGATCAGGTAGCCGACCCCGAGGGCCGGGTCCACGACCGGGGCGCTATCCCAGCCGGGCAGGAACCGCGGGTCGAGCGCGGCGCAGATGGCGTTATTGAGGCGGATCGCCCCCTCGGTCCAGGCGGTCGCCGTGTTGACCAGGACCGCGCCGACCACGAAGCGCGGTAGGATCTCGGCGGCGGTGTGGTAGGGGATGCCGGTCGAGGCGCCGATCATCACGCCGAACCCGCCCCCGACCAGGAGCAGCGCCAGCAGGGCGTTGCCGACGGCGACGGTGATCGCCTGGAAGTCGCGGACCGGTTGGAGCCCGTAGCTCGCGGCCGGGGGCGTGCGGAACAGGTAGTTGTTGCGGGGGTCGGCCAGCAGCCCGGCGATGAGCTGGCGCATGCCCTCGACGACCTTGCCGATGAGGTACGCCACGGCGTCCGCGACCTTCTGGACGATGAACTCGCCGACGATCGGGAAGCCGGTCCAGGACGTCAGGAACGGATCCGGGCCGGTCGTGCCGCCGACGATCCGGATCGGGTCGTCGCCCGGGTCGGCGTTGTCGTTGCGGGCCGAGCGGTTGTCGTTGTCCGGCTGCGCCAGGGCGACCGGCGGGGCTCCGAGCGCGGCGGTCGCCAGGATCAAGAGCATGACGAGGAGCAGGGGTCGGGTCGCGCGGGGTCGGCTCATCGGGCACCTCCCCGGAAGTCGAGCAGCCAGTGGTCGACCCGCCCGCCGGCTCGGGCTGCGACCAGGGCCCGCCGGGCGACGGGATCCCAGCGGGCGGCGACGGCACCGCTCGTCCGCAGCGGCAGCTCGACCAGCTCGCGGACGCGGCCGTCCGGCTCGATCGCCCGCAGCCCGAGCGGCCCACCCGATCCCTTCGGGCGCGCCAGCGTCACCAGCTGGCCGTCCGGCCGCCAGGCCGGGGCGAGTCCCTCGGCCGCGCCAAGCCGGGTCGGGCGGGGCCGGTCGGCGGCCGCCGCGAACAGGCCCGGCCCGCGCGGGCTGAAGAGCCAGCCGCCGGTCGCGGCGTCCTTGTCCTGGGCGGCGTAGACCATGTAGGCCCCGTCCGGCGACCAGGCCAGCGGCGGGAACGGCAGCGGGTCGTCGCCGCCGAGGTCGGCGAGATACCGGGGCGCCCCGGCCCCGTCGGTCGCGACGATGCAGAGGGCGACGCCGGCGTCGGTGCGGGCCAGGAAGGCCAGCCGCGCGCCGTCCGGCGACCAGCTGTACGACCCGGCGACGACCTCGCTCGGCAGCTCGGCCAGCTCCGTCACCCGACCATCGGGGTCGAGCAAGAGCAGGCGGCTCCGCAGGCCGGCCGAGGGACGCCCCCGGACGATGGCCAGCAGTCGGTCGCCGCGCGGGTCCCAGGCCAGGTCGACCAGGCGGTCGGCGTCGCCGGTCGGCGGCGCCGGGGGCAGGGCGAAGATCGTCCGCGCCGGGCCGCCTGGCGGGGCGACGGTGACCTCGGCCAGCCGCGCGTCGGTCCCGGGAGCGCCCCCGGCGGTCGGGGCGAGGTAGGCGACGGTCGCGCCGTCCGGGGCGATCGTCAAGCCGGGCTGGGCCTCGGCCGGGCCGACTCGACGCAGTCCGCCGTCGCCGTCGAGCAGCCAGGCCAGTCGCTCGCCGTTCGGTGGCAGCGTCGCCACGAGCGCGACCTCGCCGTCGGGCAGGAAATCGGCGGCGACGATTGAGGCGCCCGGCACGAGCGGCCGAAGCGGCTGGAGGAGCGGCTCGCGGGGCCACAGGTCGGCGCGCAGCTCCGCGGCCCCGCTCGGGGTCAGCGCGACGCGGTACTCGCCATCGGCGTAGCCGGGTGCACGGATCGTTACGCGGTGTTCGCCGGGCGGGAGCAGGAGCTCGACCGGGGCGGCTCCGCCGCCGACGCCATCGACCTCAACCGTTGCACCGGGCGGGTCGCTGGTCAGTGCCAGCCGCGCAGCGTCGGGCCCGAGCCCGTTCGGGGCGAGGTACGCCCAGGAGGCGGCGCCCCCGCCGAGCACGATGACGGCGGAGCCGGCGGCCAGCAGGGCCCGGCGTCGGCCGAAACGTCGGCTGCGACCGGCGAAGGCAGGGATGGAGAACGTAGCCTCGAACGGAAGTTGGGGCATGGCAGCCTCCCGCGGTGTCTGAAGGACAGCCTACGAGCGGGGGCTCCCGGTGCGGTCTCGCGGACGGCCGGGGGCAGCGAGGGGGCCGGGGCACGGGTAGCGAGATTCGCTGCGGAGCAGACGAGGCGCTGCAGAAGGGGGCACTGATGAGGGCTTGATCATCGAGGCCGCGATTTGGCCGTGGCATGGATGACACCTAAGCCCTCGCGACACAGACGGGCAGGCTGGGTGCACAGAAGCCTAAACGGCTGGCTGCAGCTAACCCGCCGGGAGCACGCTCTGCCTCCCGGTAGTCGGGTGACTGAACTCGCCCGCTGACGAAGTCAGACCGGTGTTCCGACGAGCTATGCGTCCCCGGCGGGGGAGGAACGCCAGGGGCGATGCTCCCGGCGCCCCCCTCCGGTCAATGGGAGCGCGGGACTTGGCTCGTGAGCGAGCCTCTCATCTCGGGCGAAGCGCTGTCTCCCGGCCTATTCAGTGCTGCTCCGAACCAGCTCCACCAACTCATCGATCTCATCGGGCGTGGCGTAAGGCACCTGGGCGTAGATCAGCGACGACACCCCCTCCAGCTTCGCCAGCAGATGTCCCTTGCCCAGCAGCCGCTCGGCTCCCTTGTCCCCGAGGGCGATCTCGGACGTCCCCTCGGAGTCGACGCGCAGGATGAGACGGTTGCCCAGATTAGCGCGGAGCTGCATTGGCATCACGTTCACTTCCGGCCGCTGGGCAGCGAAGACCAGATGAATGCCAGCCGCGCGTGCCTTGACCCCGAGCCGCTGAACAGCTGAAGCGACCTCGTGCTTGTACTCTTCGGTGAGCATCCATTCGGCGAACTCGTCGTGGATCAGCCACAGCGTCGGCAGCCGATCTTCCGGCATCGCACGCTGGTTGTAGTGCCGCAAGTTGGTTGCTCGCGCACGGCGCATGCGAACGTAGCGCGCGTCCATCTCGTCGACGAGCGCTCGGATGCGGTCGAGCGCGTCCTCTTGTCGGTCGATGATCCCGCCGTCCAGGTGCGGCAGCTCCTCAAAGGCGAAGTAGTCGACGCCCTGCTTCGGATCCACGAGCGTGATGCGCGCTTGGTCCGGGCGGTTGGTGGCGGCGATGCTGAGGATGATGTTCTGCATCAGAACGGACTTGCCGCTGCCCGTCGAGCCCGCAATCAGCGAGTGCGGCGCATGGAGGTCGCCCGGCGAGAGCACGAGCAACTCGCCGTCGTCCTCGCGGACGCCGATGAGCAGGGTTTCGTTCCCGTCCCGCCAGTCGGGAGTCCACTGCTGCCATAGGGACCGCAGAGATACGATCTCACGGCGCGGGCGGGCGATCGAAAGGGACACGACCCCGGGCTCCGGCTGCACGCCGATCAAGTTGAGGCCGTAGGTCGTCAGGAACTCCGACCGGCGGCGCAGCACCTGATCGACGGTCAGGTTGGCGCTGCCCCGGAACTTGAGCAGGGCAGCATTGGGCGTCAGAACGCTCCGCAGCAGCTTCGCCTGCAACTGGAACTGGTGGAGCGCGGTCCGAGCTGTGTGCTCGACCTGGCGTAACCAGGCACGGTCCTCGTCGCTCTCGCCCATCCGAGGCGCGGCAGACGCCACCCAGCGCGCGACGCCCGGGAACAGCGACCGCTCGTCCTGCCCGTCGGCGCTGCCCGTGTAGGACTTCGTCTCGGCCTCAACGGCCGGAGCTGCGGCATCCGGTCGCGGCTCCTCGTGCACGTCGCTCGCGCCGGCGGTGGGCACGGCCACACCTGCCGCACCGTCTGCCGCGGGCTGGGCACTGGGCGCCGACGGCGGCGTAGGCTGCGGACCATCACCGCCGTCGAGTGGTATGTCCCCGGCCGCACCGGCGCCGCCCGATCCGGCATCGCTCGGACCCGGCGTTGGGTCCGCGAACCGATCTGGCGCACCGCTCCCGTCCCACTCATCGCCCTCTAGGTTGCGTCGGATCCGCGTGGGATCTTCGCCGCGTAGGTAGCTGAGCACGAGCTCCCGGACGTGGTTGCGGCCGAAGACCTCTTGGTAGGCGTCGAACGGCGCGTCGTTCGCCTCGGGCAGCCGCGCGCGTGCCGAGCAGTCGGACGCGTCCAACGGACCGGAGACGAACACGTGCGAGTACCCGCGCAGCTCGATGGCGCACCGGCCCTCCCGCAGCGCCCGTCGCCACGCCGGGAGGTCCAGCGCCGCGCCGACCGGGAAGATCACGCCGTCGACCAGGAGGTCGGACAGGCGCCCCAGCCACACGTCGCGATCCAGGCGGGCCGGGGACTCTATGACGGCGCCTGAAACGCGGCGCAGCGTGTCGCGCAGCTGCTTCTGGGACTCCTTGCGCTTGGCTGCGAGGTTCGCGGCATCGATGTACTTCGCCTCGGTCACGACCGTGAGCAGCTTCATGGAGCCGTCAGGCGCTGTCCGCGGACTGAGGGCGAGCAGGTCGGCGATGTGCTCCTCCTGCTGGCCCAGCCAGTCGGCGTAGTCGTCGAGGAAGTACCACCCCGCATGCTGGTCGCGCCCGAGCTCGTGGCGCACGAGGTACCGGCTGAGCACGACGCCTATCAACTCGCTGGCGCTCCGGCCGCGCTGCGCCGCGCGCAGGACGATGTCGCCGGAAACGTCGTTCGCGTCGCCGATGAACCGCTCCGCCAGGGCAGACAGCTCGGCGTCCGAGATGCCCAGGTGCAGATCTCGCAGGCGGCTCACCACCATCGACTTCAGCAGCCCGGTGGGGGCGCGCGAGGAGATGATCAGGTTGCGTCCCTGGGTACTGACCTGCTTGTAGCGGATGATCCGAACGCCCTGCTCGATCAACTGGCGCCGGTCGAGCAGCTCGTCGTAGTTGGTCACCCAATTCGCCAGGTTGTGCGTCTCCTCGAAGATCCGCGCGGTCGTCGCGTCGCGGAAGTCGAGTTGGCGCGCCGGGATCAGCCGCTGCTGCGCGGTGGGATCCCAGTCCGGTCTGAAGAAGGAAGCGATCGCCGTGAGGTAGGACCAGCCCTCCGCGCGCTGCACCGGGCAGGTGAGGTACACCACCGACTTCATGTCGCCCGCCGCAACGGGGCGCCGGCGCGACCACTGGGACGGGTTGAGCGTGTCGGGATCAGCTGGGCGTGCGTCCTCAGGGTACCACTCCAACCGTGCGTGGCGCGCGATCACGTCCTGGGAGAACACGATGTCGTCGGGGCAGCCGTCGCGCGGGTCCGGCGCCGGCGCCTGGTCGGCCGAGATGCCGATGCGCAGCCGGGCCATGAAGTCACGGGTCGTCTCGCTCGCGACGATCGCGTCACCGTCGGCGTCGGAGGCATCCACGATCTGCTCGTAGAGCCACGCCAGTTGCCTCGGGTCCCGGTGCCGCAGCACCACGTGGCAGCGGACGTCTTCCTCGTCTTGGTGCAGCGTCGCGAGCTTGCCGACGACGGCCAGCGGCAAGCGCGACGAATCGCAGTTGTAGAGCACCACCGACAGATTCGCCTGCTCGTGCGGGTGCAGCGCGAGGTACCGGCGGACGAGCTCGGCAACGCGGCCGGCCCCTTCGGCCGGATTCTCGTTGGTGTCGTCGGCGCCGGCATCGACGGCGAACGGCGACTCGTGGAGCGTGTAGTCGCCCGCAGTGTCGGTCAGAGCCAGGAGCTCCGGTTGGTCACCCTCCCAGCCGAGCGCCACCTCCGGATAGTGCGGGTGCGCCAGTTCGTCGCGCAGCTCCCGGAAGAACAGACGCGGGTCGCCAAACTCCAGTTGGGGTGTCTCGATGAGGTACCGCACCAACGCGGCGACGCGGCGGGCCTTGCGGCCCATGGCTGCCAAGCGCAGCGGGTGCCATGGAGGCACGATGGCCGTGGAGCGGCCACCCTGTACGGCGACGGTGCCGACCTGCAGGAGCGGGCGCAACAAGAGTTGCCGCGTCCGGTCGCTCGTGGCCTCGCGGCAGAGGGCATCGAGGAGTTCGCCGTACGCGCGCACCTGCCGATCGAGGAGGGCCGACGCCAGGCCATCGGCGACAAACCCCTGGATCGCCTCGCCGTAACTCTGCGCGAACCCGTCGAAGAGGTCTGCCAATCGCCGACCCGTGGCATCAGTGATCAGCGCTCTTTCGCGTGCCTGCCGCAGGTTGTCCCGCCAGAGGCGTGCGAGATCATTGGCCGGTCGGTACATCCCGACCAACGAGCCGCGGTCTTGGCCGTAGGCCGCCATGAGCGTGCGGACGTTCCACAGGTCGACGCTCTGCGCCGCGCCCTTGCTACTCGTCGGCTCACGGTCGGCGCGGCACACCACGAGCGGGTGGGCCGCCAGCCGCTCCCAGTCGTTCGCCAGCTCGCTCGCGACCCACTGCGGATTGAACCGCCAGATGAACTGCGCCGCGGACCGGTCTACGTCCCCCGCAGCCGTCTCGAATTCGAGGCTGACGATGAACTTGAGCTGCAAGGCCGCCCGCGCCTCCGAGTGATTCAGCGATCCCCGCCGCCTCCAGGTCTCCACCAACTCGGGGAAGTTGAAGAGCTCGCCGACGTTCCAGACCACCTTTTGGTCGAATAGCTCGGGCAGACCGCCGTAGCGCCGCGCGAAGTACAGACCCGCTTCGAAGTTCAGGTCGCGGAAGTCGCGCCGGAAGCGTCGCTCGCACGTGATCGTCAGCGTCCGGCGCGTGCTCGGCGTCTCCCAACTGAAGCCCTCCAGGCACGCCACGAAGCCGGCGAGGAAGTCATGCGTCTCCTTGGGCGTGCCGAAGATGAAGCGGTCCCACGCCGACTTTAGCTTGCGGTCCTCGCGGAGCTCGTCCCGGTGCGCGTCGTAGAAGTCGCGGTCGTCGTCGAGCGCCGCCTCCGTCGTCCGCCGCACGCTCAGACGCTCGAGGTACTCCCGCTCGGCGTCCGTGAGCAACTCGGGGTCGCGCTCGCCGTAAAACTCGAGCGTCGCCTTCCCGAGGTTGAAACGCTCGCGCCGGAGACCGTCGAACAGTGGCTTGATGTCCTCCCAGTCGCTCTCCGCCAGCCGCGCCGATGTTTCGGTCCAGCCACCCGGGGCGGCGATGAACTCGCCGACGACCTCGTGGCATTCCTCGGGGATGTCGTCCTTGACCCGCTCGAAGGCTGCACGCAGCTCGTCCTCCGTCAGGACGACGCCAGAGGGTGTCTGCTTGACCAGGAAGCACGCACGTTTGGCGTAGACTGTGGCGTACTGGGCCCGCCACTTTGCGGCTTGGCCACGGGCGCGCGGCGCGATGCGGCTGAACTCGCCCGCGTTCTTGGGCCAACCCAGCGCCGGCAGCGCGCGGTCGAGGGCGTCGGGCACGGTGAGGCCCTCCTCGTCGATCAGCGTGCGCGTCCTCAGCACGTAATCGGCGAAGCGGTCCAGCGACGCGAGGTGCAGATCCTCTAATCCACGCAGCGCCCGCTCCCACCACCTCGGCTCGTCATCGGTAAGGACGAGGCCGGCACCGGCCACCTGAACCCACAGGTCGGTATCGGCCCGCAGGTCGGGGGCACCCACTGGTGTCAGCTCGCGGAGGGATTGCTCCTCGTCGTCACCCGTATTGGCAAGCAGGAGCGCGGGCTTGGGGCAGGGTGCGTTCCGGAAATAGGTCGCCCGCTCGGTGGTCAGCACCTCGGGCGGCAGCCCGAAGCCGTCCACGAGCCCGACCGGCAGCTTGATGTCGCACTGGGCCGACAGGTCAGAGTCGGCCAGGACGGCTCGTGCAATCGCCGCCGTCTGTGCTCCGGTGAGGCAGTCGATGATGAAGCGCGCCGTGCCGCCGGTCGTTTCGGTTCCGTCAATCGCGCCCACGGATCCGGTTCCGCTGGGCGGACCGTTGCCTGCGGTGAGTCCGTCGGGGCGAGTCAACCTTTGCTGGAGGTGGAGCACTGCCACGCGGCCGATGAGGTCCTCGCGTGTCAAGCGGGAAGTGGCGGCCCCCGCCGGCGCCTGACTCCCGTCCGGCCCGTCCGGTCCGCGAGATACGCCCGCTGCCACCGTCGTTGTCATGCGCCCGCGCCTCCATAGGGGTTCTCGACGTAGGCGCACGCGTCGGAGAGCCGGCGCAGCAGTCCCAAGCTGCCCAGCCGCTGCTCCAGCCGCCGTCCGTTCGCCTGGAACGCCTTCCGATCGAATTCGTCGGCCGGGAGCACGCGCTCGGCCTCGCGATCGCCGATCACCAGACCGTACTTCTCGAACAGGCTCGCCAGGAACTCACCGAACTCCATGCGGCGTTCGACGGTCGCGAACAAGAGCGTCTTCATCAGTTGGTCGGTCGGGGCGTACCGGAAGCGAGTGGTGCCGCGGCGCGACACGAGCCCGATCTCCCGGCCGTAGGTGCGGTGCACCTGCGCCGCGTGCTGCTGGTGCCCCTTCCGCGCGACGCGCCTGAGCTCAGCCAGCAGCAGCTCCGGGTCGTTGGGACCGTCGTAGTCGTCCCCCCACCAGACCGCCTCCTGGAGCACCTGCCGGCACTGCGCGAACGCGCCCGACCCCTCTGCGCACCTCCACGCCTCCGATCGCTTGATGCGCTCCACGAACTGCTCGACGGCGTTGGTGGACTGGGCGTCGTTCTGGCCGTAGCTCCGGAGTGAGAGTTCGCGGACGAGCGTCTTTTTGGGCGCGACGATCTCGCAGATGAGACGGGGCGGCCTATGCTGACCCGCCCATGTCGCCCCGACTGACAGGTGGTAGCGCAGCAGGTGCAGCGTCCCCAGCGTCACCAGGTGCGGGTAGCCATCG
This sequence comes from Chloroflexota bacterium, assembly GCA_020850535.1. Taxonomy (NCBI): domain Bacteria; kingdom Bacillati; phylum Chloroflexota; species Chloroflexota bacterium. The sequence goes on along the minus strand of JADZEM010000068.1, from coordinate 109,595 downwards.
AACGACGGCAGCCGCAGGCGGAAGATGGCCAGCCAGTCACGGGCCAGCGCGTCGAAGACCGGATGTCGGAGATACGGCAAGTAACAGCTCTTGCTCTCGCGCTCCTGGTCCTCTTCCCCTTCCGGCTGCAGCGCGGCCACCAAGCGATCCCAGCGGTTGTTCCCCGCGACCATCTCGCGGAGGTGCGGGACGAGCTCGTCCCGCAGCGTCGAGCGGGCCAGCATCAGGTACAGGAGTTCGCCACTGCGCCCGAAGTTGATGTACTCGCGGCTCGGCTGGCCGGTGGCCCTGGAGATGTTGAGATCGATGTACAGCGAGTGCGGGCCGAACGGGAACACGAAGCGCGACGACCAGCGCTTGTTGCTCTGTCGCTCGACGACCGCGCCGCGCACTAGACGCACCGCCTCGGCGAAGTCGTGGTAGGAGTGGAAGCGCGTGCGCAGGTAGCTGAAATCCCGCGGGGCCGGCACGCCGAGGGCTGCGTTGCGCATCCGAGCCAGCCAGTCCTCCCATGCGCGCCGGCTCTCGCCCTGCTCGTCGGCGATCTTCCCCACGTCGTCGCTGTTGAAGAGGATGTTGCGCAGGAACATGCGCTGGTGCGGCCGATACTTCAGGAGATACGGGTGGGTCTCGGCCAGGAGTCGATCCTGTCGCTGACAGGCCTCGGCGACGTTCAAGAACTCGAGGAAGATCAGCCACGGGCTCTGCGCGTCCCAAAGGCGGTGCCCCCAAAGCTGCTCGTCCAGCCACAGATCGATGCGGTGGTCCCGGTTTGGGTGCGGTTCGGCCGGCGGAGCGACGAACGGAAGGCCCGCCAGAACCCCAGGCCACACGCCCGGCGATAGAGGAATGGGGGCTACCGCCGCCTGGACTGACTGCCGGTCGGCGCCGCCGTTCGACGTCGGTGTGGCTGCCGTGCTCACCGTGTCGGTCGTGGTCGCCATGCCGTCACACCTCCCGCAATTCGAGATCGCGCACCGTCGCCCGGCCTGCCTCCTCGAGCTCCAGCAGGCGGAAGGCGAGCGTGTCGCGCTCCGGCTCCTCGCCGCCCGCCTCTCGACGCTCGGCCAGAGCACTCAGCAGCTGACTCTTGAAGGCGAGCAGATCCTCGTAGCACTCCTTGGAGAAGCTGCTCGGCAGCGCCCCTTCGGCGACGCGGCTGAGGAATTCGTACCGCGTGAGGTGCAGCGGCAACAGGCGGCGCACGTCTCGACTGAGCGTCACCTCGAGCGCGGGCATGCGGTCGCCGTCGTTGAGCACGACCTCGACCCGTTCGCCGAGGCGCGGCTCGACCGAGATGCGCTCTTCCAGCAGGCGGCTCACCCGACCCTGCGACAGAGCGAGGCTCGTCGCCAGCAGCAAATCCCGGTCGTCCGACACCAGCATGCCCGTGAAGATGCGGTTGAGTCCGCGAACCAAGCGCGACAGGATCGGGCGGTCGACTCGCCGGCCGGCCTCAAGGGCGGCGACGACCCGACCCAGGTACTCGCCGGCGTAGCGGAAGACGGTGAGCTCCCAGAGCCGCATGTCCTCCACGTCGTCATCCGTGACTTTGAAGAAGAAACCGCGGCGCTGGGCGACGAGCAAGCGCAGGAACCCGGCGCCGCGCTCTTCGCTCTCCTCCGCCCCCTTCACGTACTCCCGCTGGGCCGCCCGGTAGCTCGCGTCGGCGCCATAGAACGTGTCCGACGCCATGTAGCGGTCGAAGTACTCGCGCAGTGCCTCGTCCGCTTCGCCGAAGATGAGGATGTTATCGACCCGGTTCGACGTCTCGTGGCCGATGCCGAGTCGATCGAGGGCGTCGAAGACGAGGATCGACTCGCGCCGTGTCTCAGCCAGGTTGCCGCCGAAGATGTTGCTGTACAGGCTCGCCCGGGCGGTCGTGCCGTCGCGGATGATCGTCGGCACGTCGGCGGCGCTCATCAGGCGGTCCTTCACGCCCGGATGCCCCAGGACCGCGTTGACGAGCAGCAGCAGGAGTTGGCGGATCGGCAAGTGCAGCCGATTGTAGTCGCACAGTGCCAACAGGTCCTTGAGTCGGCGCCGGACAAGCGGCGTCTCGAGCAGCTCGACGTTATGGCGGATCGGGCACTCGGGGCCGAAGAACTCGGCCTGCCCAGCGTTGAGCGCCCGGCACGCATCCCAGCCGCTGTGCCCCAAGAACGCGTCGAGCGCACGGTCCAGGAGGTCCGCAGACCGATATCGGCTGAGGTTGAAGAAGCGCAAGCCGATGCCCTCGCGCTGCTGCCGGTCCTCCACCAGCAGGGTTTCAAGGAGGTCTTGGGTACGCTCAACGGCCTCGGAGCGGCCCAGGCGCCGCCAGGTCTCGATCAGCTGACCATCGTTGCCGGCGATGAGAAACACGTCGCCGGGGCCGCAGTCCGCGAAGAGCGAAGCGCTGAAGCTCTTCAGCAAGTCCTCCTTCGCGGGATCCCACGCCCCCCCACGCTGCGGCACCCACGCGCTTAGGTCGCGCAAAACGTGGAGCGTGCGTCCTGGCCCGTCGTGGCCTGACTGACCGTCGGCAGCCCCAGGCAGCCACGTGCGCACGTAGGGCTCGGGCGACTGCCAGGCGAGCGCGTCGCCGCCGACCGCCTCCCAGACCTGCCGGCACAGGTGCGTCTTGCCGTCGCCCGCCGTCCCGGTGAGCACCACGGAGACCGGCGCCGGTCCGGTGATAGACTCGAGCACCACAGCACCAGCGGGATGGTCGAAGTGGAGCGGCTCTACCCCAGCCCGCCGCGCCGACCGACGAATGAACTCGTCGTACATGTTCTCGTTCTGGGGCACGGGCCCATACTGGCGCAGGAAGCGAATCCAGTTGCGGGGGTCGGGGCTAGAGTCAGTCATCGCGTTCACCGCACGGCGCAACCGCCCACCTTCGGTGGCGGACTAGATCGAACAAATCAGGCACCCCTCACGCTCCAGGGGCTCATCGTCAACGACCAGGCCGCCGAGGGTTTCCACAAGCGGTAGGTTCTTGCGCTGCGCGCGCTTACGGGCCTGCGCCGCCTCCCAATTAGCCTTGATTTCGGCGACGCGCTCCGGGCGCTCCAGTTCCGCGAGCGACTCGCGCTGGTTCCAGTAGAACGCCTCGCCGTGGAGGACGCTCTGCTCCTCGTACCTCTTGGCTTCTTCGAAGAGGTCCGGGTGGGTTTCCTTGAGTCGCACCCACTCGATCTTTTGCTGGTAGAAGCAGAAGAAGCAGCCCGAGCGCGTGCGGCCCCAGGCCATGTAAGGCGGGAGGCCCAGGCCGGACTCTTCGAGGATGCGAATTATGTCCGCGCGGACGAGCCCATCCTCCTGGAATGGGTAGACAGTCGTGATGTTGGGCTTGGTGGAGATGTAACCCACTCGCTTCTCATCCGCCCTTAGCGCCACGTAGTTGATGACGGGGTCATCGCCGACGTAGGCCTCGAACGGCTTGAGCTTGAGCATCTTGGTGCACCACCGCCGGTGGTTGGATGGAAGCATCCCACCGTAGACCACGAGCCAATGGTCGAAGTTGTCGACCGTGGATGTCCGGGTGACCGGCTTGCCCAGGATCGCCTCGAGTCGCGCGAGGTAGTCGAGTGTCTCAGGCAACTCCTTATCGGTGTCGTGGAAGATGTACTCCATCTGCGGCACACGGTCCCGCATGTAGATAGCGAGCGCCGCGCTGTCCTTACCGCCGGAGAGGCTCAGGATGTGGCGGATGGTGTCTGTCATCTTCGACACTCCTCACTCCTCGGTCGTGCTGTGGTCCAGGCGAGGGCAGCGGGCGCGGGGCGTCCCGGATCAAGGCGGCTCATCGGTCTCCCTCCTGCAGGCTCACGGCCGCGATGACCTTGTCCGTGGGGCACTCGTGACCCACCGATTTGTTGCGAACGATCTGGATGTAGCCCCCCACGAACGGCCGCGCCCTTGTCTCCGTGGGCATGTCGATGGGCGACAGCAGCTTGGCCCAGTCGGTGTTGTTGGCGATCGTGCGGCGCAGGGCGTCCACCTGGGTCTGGAGTTGCTGCTCCAACCGCTTGTCTGAGGCGCCCCCACTCAACTGGTCCTCCAGTGAGGTGAGCCTTGCCTCCACCATTCGTCTGAGGCGCTGAACGAGCGGCAACGTGAGCACGCACTGCTGGACGATCTTATGCCCATCCCGCGACAGCACCAAGAACGCCGCCTCGGAGTCTCCTGGCGCCTCGTCCTGGTCGAATCGCTTGCCGGTGGCACGTAGGAGACGGACGTCGACTGCCTGGTAGATGGGCGGCGCGACCGGCATGCCCACGCGGGTCAGGTCGGCGGCAAACGCTCGCTGCACTTCGAGCGCGAACGGCAGGCGTAAGCGCGCCTTGCGTTCGTGCGGGGTGGCCCGCGTGCCGTCATGAGCATCTGCCCCGTCGTGCCAGCGGCGGAACTCTCCGTACGGGACAGTCTTCACCTCCTTGGTGTTCCAGAGGACGCGGTAGCTGCGACCTTCGTGTTCGTACAGCTCGGTGCGCGGGGCATCCTTGTACCGGTCGGGGACCGGCTCTCGAATCGGGTGCAGCGTGCCGGGCAGTAGCAGGATCGATCGGCCCCGTTCGATCGTGCGACCGCCCTCCGGCGCGAACGCCAGATCGCACTGCGCGTTGATGACCATCGCCAGGTCAGGCGGCCGATGTGCCTCACCGTGCTCAGCCGCGCCGGCCAGGTCCTCACCGGCCGGGCTTAGAGCATCGGCCCCAGCCCCCTCCTTCGCAACGGCCGGCGCCGCCCCGACAGGGACGAAGACGTCGCCCAGGCTCAACATCGGATCGCCCGCGTCCACGGCCTGTGCTATAGCGTCCCCATTGGGCGCGGGTACGACATCGCCCTGCATGGTGCCGGCAGGCGCGGCGGCAGCGCGTGGGTGGCTCGTCACCGGGCCGATGTCCACGTCGAACAGCGCATAGCGGTACATCTCTGCTAATTGGGGCGAGGGTACGGTCTTGCTCGGCAGAGGTGTGAACGTCAGCGCGTCCAATCCATCCCGCTGCTCGCGCAGCGCACGGCTGAAGAGGAGGTGCCCGAAGTAGGCGCTGAACAGCCACATCAGGTAATCCCCCAGCGGCTGGCCGTCCGCTTGCAGGCTGAGACTCTGGATGTAGGCGTAGTCGCTCAGTGTCAGGGCGCTGATGCGTTCGATGAACTCATCACCCACAGTCCTGACCTTCTCGCAAAGCGCCTCGACGAACTCCTGCACGCGATGACCCGCCGGCAAGGACATAGCCAGCGTCTGCAGGTGCATCTGGAGCGAGAACTCGTCGGTGAGCTCGGCTTTCGGCACGGCGTGGAACATCCCCGCCAGCAGCCGGGAGCGGCGACGGAACTCTTCGGCGCGGGCGGTGACGCCCGGCGCCGAAGACATGAGCACGATGAGCGGCCTCGGCTGTCCGGGCGGCCAGTGTTCGTGGATATCCTTGGCCTTCCGGACGGCGGCCTCGATCGCAGCCTCGTCGTCGTCGTCCCCGAGACGCCAGTCGAGGAGGAACAACTGCGCGCCGCCGCGGGCCATTTCCTCCACGGAGGCGTTGCTCCCGTAGGGTGCGACCCACAGCCCCAGCGCGCCTCGCAGGTGCCCTTCGATCCGCGTGAGCTGCGCCGACTGCTCTTCGCGCCGCTGCCCGGCGATCGACCGCTGCCACTGGGCGTCGAATGCCGGACACCGTTCCCGGTTGGCTAGAAACGACGAGAGTACCGGTCCGCTCAGGCTCTCGGGGCCGCTGACGGTGTGTCCCAGGGCCGCCAACTCGGCCTGCGCGTCGTCCTCGAATTCCAGCAGCCCCCATAGGTCGTCAGCGTCGCGAGGGCTAAGCTCGAGGTGCTCGGGCGGGTCGTAGTAGTCATCCACGACCACCACCTGCTGGAGCCCTTGGGCGCGCAGCAGCGCCGCGAGCGGATGCTGCCCTGCTTCGGAGGGGGTGCCGGCCGGGGTCGGCACTGCCGGGTCCGCCATCACTTCATCCCCTCGAGCGTGAGAACAAACGTGTGGTAGGTCCCCTGCGGGCCCGTGGGCGGCTCGGCAAGGAACAGCTCCACCCCGTGGTACTTGGCGATCTCGCGCGCGATGAACAGCCCCAACCCCTTGCCCATGCCGGCCGGCTTGGTCGTGAAGAAGGCCTCGAAGATGCGCCCCTTGAATTCGGGCGCGACGCCGGGCCCGTTGTCAGTGACGGAGAGGGTCTTCGCCTCCGTATCGACGACGATGCGTATCCAGGAGGGGTGGCTTGGGTCGAGCGTCCGCTGCTGCCGGAGCCAGTACACCGAGTTCGCGATCAGGTTCTCCAGGATCTGGACGACCATGCCCTTGACGGCGCGAATCGGCAGTCGCGGGCGCGATGTGTGGGGTTCGACGACGAGCCGCACGTCGATGTGCTCGCGCTCAAACCTATCGCGGTGCGCCTCGATGGTGTCGCGCACCAGCTCGACGACGTCGAAGAGCTCCTTGCGCTGCCGCCCGGTCGTGCTCAGTGGATCCAGAATGCGCAGCCGCTTCTGCAGGGTCTTCAACTGGGTCTCGAGGGTGCGGACGAGCGCCTCGACCTGCCGAGGCAGTCCCACGCCCGGCGCTTCGGCGAGGGTGTGGAGGGCGTGCTCGGTCGCACGGTTCAGCTCGTGAGCGAGCATCTCCACGGTGAGGCCAATGCCCGCCAGGTTGAGCAGTTGGCCGCGCCCCGCCTCGTACTGAGACGCCAGTTCCCGCACTTCATCCATGAGGGCGTGAAGCCGGTCAACGGCACCGCTGATGGCTTCGAGCAGCGGCTGCTGCTCGTGTAGCGCCGGCACGCGCTGCACGAGTTGGGCGAGGTTCTTCCGGATTTCCTGCTCCTCCTCCTCGACGCGCCCCCCAAGCTCTTCAACTGGGACCGGCTCGCGCGGGCGGTCAGCGGCGTCCGTCTGGTTGAGGAAGGTGCGGAACTCCGTCTGGATGACGTACCGTAAGAGCTGGATCAGGGCGCGCTTTTCGTCCGAGTCGCGCAAGCCCTCGCGATTCGTCTGATCGGTGAGCGCCGGGTTCCGCACGCTGGAAATGCTGACCCGTCCGATCAGCTGCGTGCGGTTCACCTTGTACCCGGGCGACCCCAGCGCGATCCTGTCGAGGCCCAGCCAGTCGTCCTCGGGGCCGCCGTACGGCAGTACGCGGAAGCCGTCGCGGAATACCATGAGGCCGCCGCCCCACTCGTTGACCAGCCGTAGCACCAGGCGCCGGTCGCCGATGCCCTCGAGTGCCGTGAGGATGCGGCGGTTGTACCAGTAGATTTCGATGTCGAAGGGGCCCAGCGATCGGAGGACACGCGGCGGGCTCCCTGCAACGGACGCTAGGTGGGTCCCGTCGAGCGCGAAGACGCGCTCCCGGCTGCGGTAGCGGATCGTCCCCGTGACGCGCATGCCCCCGACGCCGTCGCCGGCGGCGTCCGCGGGCGGCGCTTCCTCAAACGAGGCGCGCACGGTGGCGTGGGCATTCTCCAGCAGCAGCCGGTTGAAGCGCGGGATGGAGACGGGCTCGCCGTTGTACCGGAGCTGAATCGGGAATACCGGCGTCTCGGTGAACGGATCCGTCAGCTTGCTGAACTCGTACTTGGCGAGTTCGTCGAGCCGCTCTCTGGTCCACTCCGACGTGAGACCGGAGATACGGATGCGGGTGCCCGACTCCTGAGGGCGCTCCTTCGGCGCGCCACGTCGGGGCGCCACGTGGAATTCGTCGAGCAGGGCGTCCGACTCGTGTGAGAACACCGACCAATTGATGTCGAGCACGTTCCAGTGGGACTCCCCGGCCTTGCTGGACTCGACGTGCAGGCGCGTGCCCAACCGCATCGCCGACAGTCGGCCCACGCCCTTTTCGCCGAGGATGGGCCGCTGACCCCTGGCGAGCGGTCCGTCCGAGCGCTGCTGCAGGCGCGCGGCATGCCGCGATCGGGTGCCGATCGTCAGGAAGGCGCCCCGGAGATTCTCCAGTGACATGCCCTCGCCCATGTCCGCCACGACCAGGTAATTGGCTTCCGTGAGCGCGTCCCGCAGCGTCGCCCAGTCCGCCGCCTCAACGGCCTGCCGCACCAGCGCCTTCGCACCGGGAGCGGTGGGGTCCACTGCGTCCTGCAGCGCACGGCGCAGGTGTGGCAACGCCGCGCTGGAGGCCGCGCCGTCGTGGCCGTTGCGCCCGTGTTCCTCCTCTTGACGCAGCTGTTCGGCGAGCTCGCCCACCGTCGCGTAAAACACCCGGACGACGACGTCGACCGTGGCCCGCTTGGAGCCGGCGTCGAAGGCGTTCTTGATCAGCTCCTGGAGCGCGACCGCGTCGGAGCTGATCAGTTCGGCGCCGAGATGGAGCAGCGTGCGCGCCGCGACCTTGAACGTCATCGCCTGCCCCCGGTGTGGTACACGCCATTCGTAAGCCAGTCGCCGCGTGCGGGATGGGGCACCCGGTACCCACCCGAGCCCTCGCAGGCTGAAGGTTCCCACCCGACGGCCACCCAGCCACGCCCGCCGCCGTGGCCCCGCCGCACGAGGGTCAGGGCCGCACGTCGATCCGTCCGGACGGCATCGGGAGCGAACGTGCGTTCTATAGCCATGATGCCGTGTGGCAGCCGGCGGCGCAACCCCGCCGCGTCGATGCGGAGGCGGGTACCGGGCTGGGAGGTGGACCGCTGCAACACCACGTCGTCGCCCCTTCAACCGACCGCCGGTTCCGGCGCAAGGTTGTTCTTGAGCAGGCGGGCGAGCGCCGCGAGTCGGAGCTCGGTGCGCTCAGTACCCCCGAGCGCCGCCTCGAGACGCTCCACGAGAACACCCAGTGACGGTTCGTCCTCCGCGCGGAAGCGCACGACCCGCGCTGCTTCGTTGCCATCGGCCACCGTTACGGCAATCCGCACGGCCGTCACATCGGGGGCGTCCCAGCCGTTCCCGAAGGCCGTCGCCTCCAAGCGGCAGAAGGTCCCGCCCAAGAGATCGATCTCGTCGCCGGCGCGCACCTCGTCTGCGGCCGTCCAGTAGGCGGGAGGCTTCGCGATCACAAAGCTGCCGATCTTTTCGGCCCACGCGTCCTCGGACAGCGCCGTGTCCGCAATGGACCGCGCGAAGGCCACGAGTCGCGGCTCGCGCGCCACGAGCGAAACGTGCAGGGCCCGCCGGGCGATATCAGCGCGGTCCGGTGGCCCCGCCCCATCCTCTAGACCGCGCGTCACGCGGTCGCGGATACGCTCCAAGAGCCGTGGGTACGCGGCGCGGAGGTCATCCATTGCCGCCCGCAAGGTCGTGGCGTAGAACTGCGCGTGATCGGGGTTGGCCGGCCCATCTTCCACGAACGGCTCCAAGCCGCACGCCAGCGGCAGGTCCCGGAACAGGAGAGTCGCCGGCTCCCGTGCGACCAGGAGCGCGTCGCGCACGCTCTTTGCCAGTTCGGGGATGACGCTGGTCCGGCGGGTGTAGTCCGGGAAGCCGGCGGCGAAGACGGTCAGCGGCCGCACGACGTCCAGCAGGTCCGGGCGGCGGCCGCCGGGCTGTTTCGCGGCGAAGAGCTGCGCCAGCTGGGCAAACACCTCCGCGCGCACACCCGCGATACGACATAGCTGGAACTCAAAGGACGACGGATGCTTGATCAGGCGCAGGAAGTCGGGTGCGCCGCATCTCGGCAGGAACGTGCCGTGCTCGTACACCGCGATCTCATGGGCGTGCGCGGCGACCACGATCGCCAACAGAAGGGGCGCCATGCCCGCGCGTACGCCGTACGGCCGGCCTTGCACCACTCCAAAGATCTCGGGCGCCGGCACTCGGTGCCCATCCTGCTCCTCAAGCAGCGCGATGATGCGGGCGAGGGCAGGTCGGAGGCGTAGAGGGTCAGCGTGCTCGGGGGGCTCCGCGAGCACGAATTGCCCCGCCTGCTCGCGGTGCACGTTGCCGGCGCTCAGCACGGACAGGTACATCGATTTCTCCGGCGGCGCTTTCCCAGCCGGGATACCCAGGGCGGGCTGGTCGGCCGACGAGAAGATGCCCTCGATCAGGCGCAGGCGCGCCGCGGCCGCGGCGCTGCTCAAACTCCGCCGGTTGAGCAGCTCGTTACGGACGCGCGGCGCCTTGCGGTACAGCTCGTCGCAGATCTCGGACAGTGCTGCGGAGAGCCCGCCTCGCGCGGGCACCTCGAGTCGCCTACCACCCCGCCACCATTCCACGTCGGTGCTCGTGACCCGAAAGCCGAAGAGCGCCGCGAGCCTCCGCAATAGCGCCTGCCGCGACAAAGCGACCTGGCGCGCCACCTCGGCGGCCGCGTAGGTGTCGTGCGCGAGCTCCGGCGTGTTGTCGGCGACCCACTGCCAGCAGCGGGCATCCTGGAGCTCCGCCGCGAGGTTCTGGAGGGGCGGCGGAACCGCCAGGAGGACCTCCGCGCACGAGGCGATTACGGGGTCCACCGCCAGGGCGAGCGCTGCGCGGTGTTCCTCGGGCGACTCGCAGAGCGCGACGATGACCAAGCCGTCGGCGTCGGTCGGTCGTGCCACGGCCTCCCGCAGCCCGGCCGGCTCGGCGTGGCGCACCTCGAAGTGCCGTAAGGTGCCCGTCTCGATGTAGTGGCGCCGCGCCAGCACGGGAGTCTCGTCGAGATACGGCGTCAGCTGTGACGCGGCGCGGTCCACCGGTCCGAGCGTGCGCAGCGCTAGCTCGAACGCCGCCTCCAGATTGACGCTCGTGCTCGGCCAGAGACAGTAGCCACCAGCCGCACCGCGGTCAAACAGCAGGCCGCGGCGCTTCAGCGACGCCACCGCTTCGTTCACCGCACCCGCCGACTCGCAGTCCGAGATGGCGGCTGCCAGCACAACGTTGGTGGCGAGGAGATGCTCCGCGTCGAGCACGTTGAGCACGGCCACGGCCTTGAGGACCTGCAACTCGAGGGGGTTCAGGTCGGTGGTGGCCACCCGGTCCAACGTCCCGACGATGCGCAGCCAGTGGCTGCGGTAGCTCGCGCCAGCCAACCGGTGTCCGAACACGGCCCGGACGTAGTCGTAGAAGTCCGGCAGGCGATACCAGTCCTGCCGGCTCGCCCGACGACAGGCGAAGTACTGCAGCCCGAACGGCTCAGACGAGAGGAGGAAGCTGAACAGCGAGCGCTCGTGCTGCCCAAACCGAGCGAAGAACCGGACCAACACCGGCAGCACCATCGGGTGCAGCGGGTACAACTCCAGCGGCGCCGGGCAGTCGCCCAAGGCCCCGTACCAACCGGTCGCCGCGGTCGCGCTGCGCACCGCGTGGGCAGACGCCGCGACATCATCCGGCACCCGCTCCACGTCAACGCTCAGCGCACCAGCGACGAGCGCCGCCACGTGCGCCAGGGGCTGGTCGAACGTGACCTCCTCGTACCGGCCGGCCACCTTGTCCCACTCCAGGCGCGCCGTCGATGGCAGCCGCTCCGCATAGGCGTGGAAGCCTTGGTGGAGGAGCCCCACAACGACCAGGGGGCAGTCGCCGCTCCGGGCGGCTGCTTCCGCGAGGCGCTGGAGCACGTACACGTCCTCCCGGTCCGGGTGGAGGGCGGCGTACTCGAGGAACTTGCCCAGCTCATCGAGCACCAGCAGCACGCCGGAGCGGCCGCTGTGCGCGGCGTAGTGGCCGACGCCCTCCAGTAGCTTGAGTAACTGCGAGGCATCTCCGGTCGCGGAGACCGAGGCCGCGTGGCTCCGCAACTGCTCCAGGGTCCGGTTTGGCCGGCCGCGGCCCCGCAGCCGATCGAGGGTGTGACCAATCGCTCGGGCCACGTTGGGCACCAGCGCCTCGCGTGCGCCGGTGACCAGCACGGGCACCAGTCGAGTCGTCTCCAAGCCTAGCCGGTCGCGCTCGATCTCTCGCTCGATGACCCGGCGCAGCTCGGCGAGCGGAGGCGCCTCCGGCTCACGCAGCAGGTGGGCGAGCACGAGCGCAAGAGAGGACTTCCCCGTGCCGTAGTCCCCGGTGATGCGCCACGCGCGGCGACCTGACCCCGGCCGCAGACCCTCAATCATGCGGGCGAAGACCGCCACCATGGGCGGGGTGACGACGTAGTGGCGGAGGGAGGCCACGTCGTCGAAGTCGCGCTCCAGGTGCACTGACCGGAGGTAGCGCTCCGGCACGCGCAACAGCTCGACGATGCGCGGTGCCGTCGGGGTCCGGTCCGCGGGCGTCACCCCGTCGGTGGGGAGGGAGGATGGGACCGGCGCAAGCAGCTCACCCACCGTTGCCCTCCTCCAGGTACACGGCGGCCAAGAAGTCGCGTTCCCGGACATCGCGGCGAGACACGAGACCTTGGACGGCCGATGGCTGGTAGCGGAACGGCCGTGGTGAGTCGTTCAGCGCATAGGCGTCCAGGCGGCTGCGGATGTCGTCTTCAGGGAGCTTGAACACCTGGCCTATGCTGCCCGGGGCGGTGGCCACGTCACGGTAGGCACGCGTCGCTTCAACTGGCCGATGCTGCCGCCAGTAGTCGTCCAAGCAGAACTCGAAGAGCGCCGTCGCGACCTCGGGCTTGGCTTCCCGGCGGAAGGCGTAGACCGGCTCGCGGCGCCCGGAACCATCGGCGCGGCGCTCGCCCACCTGGTGGAGCAGTTCCAACTCGGCCAATGGGCAGTCCAGCGAGTCCTCGAACCCGCCTTTGGCCGTCCGCGTCGCGATGTACGTGTGGAGGAAGATGTCCAGGTGTTGGCCCAGCGTGACCTCGGAGTGGGACACGTTGCGCCGCCGCGCTTCGCGCATGAGCGCGGCGAGGGCTTCGGTTCGCGTCAGTTCAGCGTAAGGCCATTTGTATAGGAGAAAGTCCCAGGCGAAGAGCGGGTCCTCGACGCGGGTCGCGATGTTCCAGTGGAGCAGCCAGAGCGTCCGCGCGTCCTCGAGGAACGGGTCGAAGCCGTTGTCGGCGAAGACCGCCCGCCCGAAGCGGGTGGGCTCCAGGGTCCTGTCCGGTTGCGGGGCGGCTACCCCCGTGACCTCGACCCAGAAGCGGATCGATCGGACCATGTTCTTGCCGACGCCCAGGCGCACCATGGCCCGCTCCTCGTCCGCGAACGCGGCGGGATCCTCGTCGATCGCGCGGTACGCCTTGGGCAGCCACGCGTACCGGCACGCAAAGCTCTCGTGTCCGGAGAACCTCATGGCCTGCTCCTGCTTCGGGCGCCACCAGGCGCGCACCGGCTCATACCAAGGCTCCTCGCACGGCAGCGCGGGTACCAGCGACTGCCTTCGTGATATGTTCGGCCGCGCGCTCGATTTCCTCGTCAGCCGTGAACTTTCCGGTGCCGATACGCAGCGCACCCTCCTGCAAGGCCGCAGGGAGCCCCATCGCGTGGAGTACGTGGGAGGGTGTGTCGGCGCCGGACGAGCAAGCCGCTCCCGTCGAGAGCGCAACGTGGCGGCGTAGCCGCGCGACAACGGCGTCGTTCGGGACCCCAGGGATCGATACATGTAAGTTATTGCTGAGCCGATGCTCACAATCGCCGTTGATGACCAGCTCATCGATGCCCGCGAGCAAGAGCGCCTGGAGCCGGTCGCGCTGGGCAGCCATTCGCGATTCGTCCGCGCTCATTTCGAGCCGACGCAGCCGGCACGCCTCGCCGAGCCCCACGATGCCCGGCACGTTCGGTGTCCCGTCACCCGTGCCAGGCGTATGGCCGTGTACGGGACGGAGTTCCAGTTCACGCGGGGCCACCAGGGCGCCGACGCCCTTCGGCCCGTACATCTTGTGGGCGCTCATCGTGAGGTACGTGATCTCCCAGGCAGCAAGCTGGATCGGGATCCGGCCGGCCGCCTGGGTCGCGTCGACCAAGGTCAACGCCCCGGCCCGACCGGCGATCCGCGCGACCTCATCGATCGGATAAAGCGTGCCCACTTCGTTGTTGGCGGCCATGACGCAGACCAGATCAACACCATCGCGGCAGACCGCCTCGAGCGCCGCCAGGTCTAGCCTGGCCCGCCCATCAACCGGCAGCCAAAGGACCGAAACGTCGCCCCGCGCTTCGTGAGCGGCGACGGTGTCGAGGACTGCACGATGCTCGACTGCCATGAGCGCCAAGCGCAATGGTCGGTGCTGACAACTTGAGACCGCGTGTCCGACGGCGAGGCGGATGCTCTCACTGGATCCCGACGTGAAATGCACGCCCCTCGGCTCCGCACCGACCAACGCGGCCACCTCGCGGCGCGCATCGGCGACGAGATGGGCCGCTGCTTCACCGAAGAGGTGCTCCACACTGTTTGCATTACCGAAGTCGGTGGTCATGGCCCGCAGCACGGCGGTGGCCACGCGATGATCGACTGGCGTAGTCGCGTGGTGGTCCAGGTAGATGGGGGGTGGGGTGGGCAGCCTCACGATGCGCCTCGCCTGCTGTTGCGCGCGGGGGCCCGAGCCGGATTCCGTCCGCGCGGAAGCGCGCCCGCGTAATGCTCCGCGTAGAGCGCGGCAATCTCGTCGGCTGGATACAGGAGCCGGCCGCCGCCGAGGGTGCGCATATGAGGCAGTTCTCCTTTCGCAGCCCACAGACGGATTGCCCGCTCGCTCATTCGGAACAGCGCAGCTACATCCGCCGAGCTCAGTGGCAGGGTCTCCTGCAGTCCTGGCATCAGCTTGCCGTTGGGTGCAAAGAGGCGCGCCAATACTTCGCGCCGTCGTCGGTCAGTCTCGGAGGCCGTCGCCACAGCCACTTCCTCCAGTGCCGCGATTACCGCAGTTGCCCGCGTTGCCGCCTTTGCCTAGTATAGGGAGAGGGGGGAGAGAGCACAACTAGGTATGCCAAGATGCCTCAATGCCGCGCTTGATCGGTGCCCCACGGAGAAGGCCATGAGCATTCCGCGCCACCGCACGGCGATCAGTAGGGTCGCCCTATCGCGACCGGTCTCGCTGGCCCTAGCCGATGGCCTCATTCCGACGGGAGCGACGTTCTTCGACTATGGCAGCGGACGCGGCGGCGACGTGGAGCGTATGTCGGACCTCGGGTTCGCTGCGTCGGGCTGGGACCCCGTGCATTGGCCGCACGGGGAACTGCAATCTGCTTACCTCGTCAATCTGGGGTACGTCGTTAACGTCATAGAAGATCCGCGAGAGCGTGCTGACGCCCTACGGACAGCGTGGTCACTCGCCGAGGGCGTACTCGTGGTCGCCGCCAGGATGGAGTGGGAAGCGCAGAACTTGCCGGGGGTGGGCTGCGGCGATGGCATGCTCACGATGAAGGGCACGTTCCAGAAGTTCTTCAGCCAGGAGGAACTGCGCGCCTGGGTCGACGGTGTGTTGACGGTGCGCAGCGTGGCGGCCGCCCCTGGCGTCTTCTACGTCTTCCGCGACGAAGTTCAGGCTCAGCGCTACTTCGCCGCGCGCGTTCGCCACCGCCCCGTGGTGGTGCACCGCCGCACCCGGGAAGCGGTGTACGAGGCCAATCGCGCCATTCTGGACCCGCTTCTCACGTTCGTCCAGGCGCGCGGCCGGGAACCCGAAGCCTTTGAACTAGGTCAGGCCGCCGCGGCGATAGTGGAGCGGTTCGGAAGCATACAGCGCGCTCTCGCCCTTGTCCGCCGCGCCACGGGTGACGACGCTTGGGGTGGCGCGCAGACAGCGGCGACCGACGATCTTGCTGTGTATCTCGCCCTTGCTGCGTTCGGTGGGCGCCCCAAATTCACTGCACTCCCACGCGACATCCAACTCGACGTGCGGGCCTTCTTCGGTTCATACAAGGCAGCCTGCGAGAGGGCCGACACGCTGTTATTCGGGGCCGGCAACCTGGCGGCGCTCGACCGCGCGTGTCGAGAAGCGCCCGTCGGCAAGCTTACACCTGAGGCCCTGTACATCCACGTGAGTGCGCTGCCACGCCTTAGCCCACTGCTCCGGGTCTACGAGGGCTGCGGGCGTGCCCTTACGGGCACCGTCGATATGGCGAACGTTGTGAAGCTCCACCGGTTCGAGCCGAAAGTCTCGTACCTCGTATATCCCGCCTTCGACCGCGAGCCGCACCCAGCGCTCCATATGTCCGTGAGGGCAGATCTGAGGCATCTTGACGTCAGGATCAGGGACTTCCGCAGGTGGAAGAACCCTCCAATTCTCCATCGGAAGGAGACGTTCGTCGCAGCGGACTACCCTAGGCGACAGACATTCGCCCGCCTGACTGCACAGGAGGAGCAGGCTGGCTTGTTCGCAGGTCCTGCGAGTATCGGCACACAGGACCGATGGACGGCACTCGTCACGAGCAGAGGTTTGCGCTTCCGTGGGCACCGCCTAATGAGGATCCCGACATTAGGCAAGTAGGATCTCCGCGTGGCCACGGCCCGAGTACGTCAAGACGCGCCCCAGTATGGCAACACTTGGGAAACCGTCGCGGCGGAGACGCGCTCCTAGGCGGTTGCTGGCAGCACCTAGCGGAGCAGCGTCGCCAGCACGGCTCCCAGCGCCAATGACGGCACGTACGGAAAGACAACGCCGCGCCGACGCCCGGCCCGGCACCAGGCCACGAGCGCCCAGACGGCCCCCACCAGGCTCGCCGCGACCGCGGCCTGTAGGGCGAAGAGCGGGCCCTGCCAGGCTCCGACCGCGGCCAGGAGCAGGGCGTCGGCCGGGCCGAGCGCCTCGCCTCGTTCCACCCGAGGAAGGCCGGGTGGCTTGCCGCGGACCAGCACGAACGGGAGCAGCAGCCCCCCGCCGACGGCAACGCCCAGCAGACTGTGCCCGAGGGCGGAAGAGCCTCCGACCAGGGCCGCGAGAACCAGGCCGGTCAGCAGTCCACCGCCGAGCAGCAGGATCGGCACGTGGCGCGAGCGAAGGTCCGCCACTGCGGCCACGCCGAGCAGCAGGGCGAGGGCGGGCCAGGCCACGGCCGTCGGGACCGGCGGGGCAATGTCCATCAAGGTCGCCCCACCTTCAGGTGCATCGCAGGGTTCCTAACCTGCCGATCCCGGCCCACCAGGTGACCATCAGCGTCCCTTGCCGCTCGCGGCACCGGGCCCCACCTGCCGCTCGGCCTCGCCGAAGAGCGCCGCGACGTCCTCGTCGAGGATCTCCTCGTCCGGCGTCTTCCCGGCGGGCACCTCATCCTCCGCGACGCCGTAATACCCCGCCAGCCGGGCGACCAGCTGGCGGCGGTCCTGGCGGAGTCCCGCTCCGTCGCCGAGGGCCACGCGGGCCCGGCAGAGCCCGCGCACGGCCTCGATGGCCGTTGGCTCGCGGTTCAACACCGACCAGTAGACCTCAGCCGCCTCGGCCGGTCGCTCGGCTTGCAGGAGGAGCTGCCCGAGAGCGCGGGCGGCCCTAAGGAACGTCTCCCGGTACTGCTCTTCCAGCGTGACCCCGTCCGCCGCGCTCCGATCCGACACCCAGCCGTAGGTCGGCGCCTCGAGCAGCTCGCCGGCGTACAGCGCGCAGGCCTCGCGGAGCGCGGCCTCGGCCTCGGCCGGCTCAAGGCGGGGCGCGCGTCGCACCAGCTCGAGGAACCGGTGGACGTCGGATGTCATCGCACCCGGCGCGAACCGGTACACGCCGGCCGCGTCGGCCTGGAGGGCATCGCCGGGCAGGCCCGGGCGGAGCCCGGCCAGGAGCTTTCGGGCCCGCCAGAGGGCGTTGTGGACCCGCTTGTGCATCTCGCGGGTGCCCGGGGCGTCGGGGTAAAGCCCCGTCAGCAGCCGCTCGCCTGTCACCGTCCCGGGCGGGTGCGCGGCGATGAAGGCGAGCGCCTCCCAGACGCGGGCGCCGCCCTCGCCGCCGCTGCTCGGCAGGCTGCCAGGCTCCCACTCGCGCCCGTCCACGGCGAGCCGCAGCTTGCCGAAGCAGCGGATCTCGACCATCGCGGCGGCCGGCGCCGCCGGGGCAGGGGGCGCAGGCTCGCGAGCGACACCGTTCTCCGTCGGCGCTGCGACGGTCGCCACGGCGCCGTTCCGGGCAGTCGCGCCGATCCCGGCGGTCCCAGCGCGGGGGGGCCGCTCCGAAGGCACTTCCGGGCGGTCACCGCCACCCTCCACCATCGGACCGGACGTTGCGATACCGTCGGATGCCTCACCGTCGTCCTCCGCCGCCTCGTCCGACTCATCCAGGCCGTGAGCAGCCTCGAGGGAAGCTCCGTCGTCCGACGCGGCTGTACCTTCGTCGGGCTCACCCCTTGACCCGCCCTGATCCGAGGCGACCCATCCGGGCCGGTCGTCATCTGTGCCCGCGGGGACCTGCCCGTACAGGTCGCGGGTCAGGCGCACCAGCCGGGCCAGCTGGTCGGGCGCGATCCGGTACCCGCGGGCGCCGAATGGCCGGCGGCCTTCCAGGCGCACCAGCATGTCGCCACCGGCCCCGAGCTCGGCGGCGTCCTCCGTCCCGAGCAGCCGGACCGACAGCTCGGCGTCCAGCAGCCGCAGGACCAGCCGGGTCTGGAAGTGGGCCAGCAGCCCCTCGCTCAGCTCCTCGGCCCGGCTCGTGGCCGCGAGCAGGCGTACGCCGTACGCCGGGCCGTCGCGCCCGATCGCCTCGAGCGTCGTCCCGCCGTCGTCGAGGTCGGCCAGCTCGCCGACCACCACGACCACCTCCGGGCCGCGCTCGCCGGCCCGCCGGCGCTCCAGCAGGTCGCGCAGCTCGGCGCGCGCCCGCTCCCCATCCGGGCCGGCTGGATCGACCGGCAGGGCCAACTGGTGGGGCAGGTCGGCCAGCTCGGCCGGCAGCGCCCGCCGCGGCGCGAACGTCCACAGCCGCAGCTCGTCCGGACGGGAGCGGGCCGCCAGGCCGGCGACCAGGCTGACCAGGACAGTCTCGGCCCCGCCGCCGGGCAGGCCGGCCACTAGCACGTGCTCGAGCTCCTCCCAGTTGACGGAGACTCCCTGGCGATCCGGCCGGATCCCGAGCGGCACCAGCGGCGGGGCGGCCCCCGGGGCCGCGGCCGGCCAGGCCGCCATGCCGCCGATCGCCCGCACGCGCAGGAGGGCGTCGTGGTCGGGGGTGAGCTCGGCCTCGACATCGCCCCCGAGGTGGCGGCGGAGGGTGGGTGCGGCCTCGACCACGCGTGCCACGTCCGTCAGGTCGCCGCAGACCAGGAACTCGGCCCCGCGCCCGCCGCGGACCTCGGCCGCGGTCAGGATGTCGAGGTCGCGGAACCCTTCGGCGTCCAGCGCCCGCGCGAGGGCCGCCGCGGCCAGGACCGCCGGCTCGGCCTCCTCGCCGGCGTGGGCGCGGAAGGCCAGCGCGCGGTGGGGCTCGCCCTCGGCGAAACCCTCGCGGACCGGCACCTGCTCGTCGGGCGGGGGCGGGTCGTCCAGGCGCGTGCGCCGCCCGCGTCGGCGGCGGGCCAGCAGCCCGGCCGCCCCGAGCGCCAGCACCGCCCCGGCCGCCCCGGCCGCGAGCGCCGCCTGCCGGGCCAGCGCCCGAAGCTCGGCCGCCCGCGCCTCCGCCGCCGCGGCCTCCGCGCGGGCCCGCTGCTCGGCCTCGGCCGCCTCGGCGAGCGCGGCCTGACGGGCTCGCTCGCGCGCGGCAGCCGCCTCGGCCTCGGCGATCCGCGCCTCCTCGGCCCGGCGGGCAGCCTCGGCCAGCCGGGCCTCCTCGGTCCGGCGGGCCTCATCCGCCCGACGCGCCTGTTCGGCCCGCGCCTCCTCGGCCCGCCGGGATTCCTCCGCCTGACGCGCCTCTTCCGCTCGGCGCGCCTCCTCGGCGCGGCGGGCCTCCGCGGCACGGCGTTCCTGCTCGGCACGCTCGGCCGCTGCCGCCGCCTCGGCCGCCACCGGATCGGTACCAACGTCGGTCGGCGGCGCCAGGTCCGGAATCCGCAGTCGGTGGTCGGGGTAGATGAGGTCGGGGTGATGAAGCGGCATCCCGTTCGGGGCGATCGTGCCTCGGTTGGCCTCGAAGATGCGCGGCCAGGCCAGCTCGTCGCCATAGAGGCGCGCGGCGATGCCCCGCAGCGTGTCGTACTTCGCCACGGTGTAGTAGGCCGCCCCATCGACCCACTCGACCGGCCCGGCCGGCGGGACGACCAGCACCCAGCCCGGCCGGATGTAATCGGGACGGGTCAGCCTGCCGCCCTCCGGCTGGGGTTTGCCCAGGTTGGCCTCCGCCAGCCGCGGCCACTCGTCGGGAACGCCATAGTGTTGCCGGCTGATTTCGCGCAGGGTCTCGCCGGAACCGACGACGTGGCGCGTGGGCTCGCCCTCCTGCCGGAGGGGGCCAGCGGACGACAGCCGGGCCGTCGCGACGACCCCATTGGCTTGGCCGTTGCGGGCGATCGTTCCGGCGTCCGAGTCCACACTCTCGGTTCCGTGCGCGACCGCGCCCGAATTGGTCGGTCCGTCGAGCGCCAGGGCGACGGGAGCGGGAGGCGGTGCGGCCGCCGCGGCCGGCGCGGCCCGGCCGACGACGTTGGCGATCAGCATGACGAGCATGGAGCGACGGACGACCCCGCGAATGAGCGGCGCCGAGAGGCGGTCGACGACGGTTGCCAGGGACCCTACCCAGGCGGCCGGGCCGGCCACCCGCGCGGCGAGGGCGACCAGGACCTGGAGCACGAACGACAGCACCGCCCAGGCCCAGAGGGCCCAGGCGAGCAGCTCGGCCAGGCCGAGCAGATCCGCACCGCCGAGGGCCGTCGCGTCACCCCAGGTCGGTAGGGCAGCCGGCAGCCGGGGCGAGCCGACCAGGGCCAGCAGTCCCGTCGGCACGAGCGCCAACCCGACGATCACGAGCCAGAGCTGCCCGCGCGCGGAGCGTGACGACTGGGCGACGAGCGCGATCAGGAGCGCCAGCGCGGCCGGGCTGGCGACGACCCAGCCGGTACCGACGAGCGCCGCCCGTCCGACGGCGCCAGTGGGAAGCCCACCCGGTCCCGTCGAGGCCGCGAGCCAGGCCACTCGCCATGCCGACGTCCACTCGCTCGAGCGGGGGAATCCGTCCCAGGCCAGCAGCCCGACCGGCAGCACGAGCCCGAGCAGGAGCACGAGGATCCAGCCGCGTCGCCCGAGCACCGGACCGCGCGCCGCCGGTCCGTCCCAGGCCCACGCGGTGGCCTCGTCGTCGGCCGCCTCCTTGCCGATGTAGGTACGGTCGAGCATCGCCGTCCTCCTCGCTCGGCCCCTCGAGCGGGACCGTCATTCGCGACAGCCACCCGCCGTCGTCGCCGGTCTGCCCGCTAACGCAGGATCTGCTGAATCTCCCGAACTCGGTAGGCCAGGACGTAGTCGCGCGCGATCGGCGTCAGCGTCCCGCTCCCCTCGCCCCCAGTGGCCGTCCAGCGGCCGTTCCAGGTCACCCGGACGACGACCGGGAAGCCGGGGGGCTGGGCGTTCTCGTAGTGCCATGACGTGAAGTCGTAGACGTACCTGACGGTCGACCCGCTCGGCCCCGCGCCGGGCAGGGTCCGCCGGTCGCCACGGCCGGGGCCGACCTGGCCGCCCAGCCGGCCGAGGCCGTCGCCGAAATCCCAGTCGACCCGCCCGGCCCAGCCTCGGATCTGCACGCTGAAGTCGCCGCCGAAATCGGCCGGTCGCTGCACGCGCCCGCGCTCCGTGAACTCGCCGCCGTACCCGTCGACCCAGAAGTACGTCTCGATCCCGACCAGGCCCGGATTCTCTGGGCTCGTCCGGATCGTCAGCTGCGGGATCTGGAGCTCGAAGAGCCAGTTGGCGAAGCCGGCCGCCGTGATCGGTCCTCCGCCGCCGGCCCCGGGACCGGCGCCCGCGCCGGGGTTGCCACCGGGGCGCCCGCCAGCTCCGACACTGCCTGGACGGCCGGGGCCGCTCACGTTCCACCCACCGCCCCCGGGGCGGACGCCGGCGGTCGGCCGCTGGGGCGGCGGGCGAATGCCAATCGGATCGCCTGGTGCTGCCTGGGCAGTTGCTGGCCCAAGGAGGAGCGCCCCCAGTGCTGCGCCACTCAGCACGAGGGTGCGCCGTCGGGCATCAGGCGCTGTCCGTGACTTTCCACGCGGCATCGCTCCGCTCCAGGAGGTAGTAGGTGTCCAGGATCTCGCCCGCTTGCTCCGCCATGAGGGCCCCAGTCACGGCGTCGATCTCGCGATGCCACTGGCGATACTGGACGTAGATGATTGCTTCCGTACCGGTCAGCTCCACGTAGGCGACCGGCGCTATCGACTCCACCGTGACCTCGGCCAGGCGCCCGGAGGCCTGCAACTGGTTGATGTACGCCCGCGTCCGCTCGAGCCGTCGGCCGGCCGCAACCTCTTCCATGCGGCTCGCATCGGTGCGGGCTAGGGCATCGACCGTCACGGCAAGGTACTGCTCGTAGGCGGTCTGGATTGCTAGCTCCTCCGGCTGGCCCGTCCCGTAGGGCGCATCGACCGAGCCATCCGGGCGGCGCAGCTCGCGCAGCCGCTGCATCAGCGGCCCCTCGTCGTCGGCCGCCTGGGCGACGACGGCGCTCGCCCCGAGCACCAGCTGGCCGACGACCATCGCCGCCCCGAGCAGTGCCAGGACCAGTGCCCTCGGCAGTTTGCTCTTCATCGCCTCCTCCATGTCTCGCCACGAGCTGGCCCAGGTCGCGACCTCTTGCCGCGGTGCCACGCCCGTGGTGGTTCGAGAGCCCCCTCACTCCGCCTGCGTGATGCCGGGGAACGGCCGCGCCCTTGCCGATGCACGCACCTCAGCGGTCCTGATCCCGACGATGCGGATGAACGCGAGCCGGGCCCGCCCGCGCACGCTCACCGCGACCTCCGTTCGGCTCGCTCGGACGTCGCCAGCTGGAGGGCTTTCCAGCCGACGCGACTCGACCCGAGCGAGCGCCTGCTCGGCCCGCTGGCGCGCGGTCCCCTCGACCAGCTCCACCGTCCCCTGCTCGCGGTAGCGCTGCTCGTCGACCGCCGTCGCCCCGGCTCGCGCCGCGCCGTCGGCGATATCCTGGAGCTCGCGGCGCGCCCCCAGGACGACCACCCCGTCGACGGCCAGCCCGACCACGGCCAGGAACAGCGGCAGCATGATCGCCAGCCAGGCCACGGCCTGGCCCCGCACGCCGCGCCGCGCCGCCGCACGGTGCCTCACGGGACTCCCGCCCCCCCGATCCAGCGCGCTCGGTACGGCTCGATCGGCTCGACGTGCTCGGCCGAGACCGCGACCCGTCCCCACCGCAGGACCGACACGTCGGCGCGGACCGTCGCCCGGGCCTCGCCGGCCCCGGTGCGCGGCTGGTTCGGGCGCGGGAAGTCGCGCACCGTGACGTCGACCTGCGCGTTGGCGAGCCCGTAGCCTCTCGCTACCTCCTGGCCGCTCTGGCGGCCCCACGCGACCGCCTCGGCGGCGTCCTTCGCCGACGCCGCCGCCCGGGCCGCCTCGCGGGCTGAGGCCTCGGAGGCCATCTGGACGAGCCCCACCGTCGCGATCGCGGTCGCCCCGACGACGAGCATGACGACGACGGGCACGGCGAATGCCACCTCGACGAGGGCCTGGGCGCGCTCGAGGCGCCTCATCGCCCCGGCCCTCCCGGCGGGCCGCCGCGGAAGAACTCGCCGCTGACGCGCGCCTCGGCGCGGAGCGGCACCTCGATGCGGGTCAGCCCGACGTGGACCGGCCAGGTCCCGTCGGCGGACACGACCCAGGCCTCGCCGCCCGTAGCGCCGAGCTCGATGCGGGTGTTCACGAACAGCCGACGGCCGCTCGGGCCCAAGCCGGCCTGGAGCACCTCGCGCGCTCGCCCCATCCCGTCGCCGCCCGTCACGGCCGCCCGGGCGCCTTCCTGGACGGCGGCGACCACGACGGTCCGCGCGTGGACGTAGAGGACCACCTGGACCATCGCGTAGGCCGCCAAGACCAGGATCGGGAACGCCAGGGCCGTCTCAACCAGCGCCTGGCCCCGCTCGACCTGTCGTCGCAGCCGGCGGGGTCGCCGCTCCTCGCGGCCGGAGGGCCGGGGCCGCGGCACGGCGACGCCGGCGGTCGCCCCGTCCGCGTCGGCGCTCGCCCGGGCGCGCATCACTATCCCCCGCCCCCGCCGACGGCCCCGGTCACTCGACTGAGGATCGAGCTGAAGAGCTGACTGATCCCGTTGCCGAAGGCCGTCAGTCCGGCGATCGCCAGCAGGGCGATCACCCCGATCACCAGCGCGTACTCGACCAGCGACTGGCCGGCCAGCCCGGCCGTCGCCAACCGCCGCCCGGCCGGGAGCCGGGCCGCCACCATCAGCCAGACGCAGTCCATCCACCAGCGAAGCTCGGACACCTCTGCCTCCCGCGCTCTGCCCGCCGCGTCACTGACCTCGGCGCCGCCCCGGCGCCGCCCCCGCCTCGCGCTCGCCGTCCTGTCGTCCCCACCTCCCTATCCCCCGAACCCCAGCAGCGACACCGCCGCCGGGACGAGCAGGATGATGAACAGCACCGGGAGGATGAACACGGCGACCGGGATCACCATCCGGACGTTCGCCTTGCCGCCCTCCTCGAGCACCGCCAGCCGCCGTCGGTCGCGGAGCACCTCGGCCTGGGCCGCGAGCGCCGGCCCGAGCGGCAGGCCCTGCTCCTGGGCGGCCCGCAGCGTGGTCACCAGCTGCGAGAGCTCGGGTGCCCCGACCCGCCGCGCGGCCGCCTCGAGCGCCTCGACCAGCGGGGCCTGCCCGAGCGCCGCCTCGCGGGTCGCCCGCCGCAGCTCGCGAGCCGCCGCTCCCGTCCCCTCGCGGACGACCAGCTCCAGCCCCTGCTCGACGGCGTAGCCGGCCGAGGTCGCGATCGCGAGCAAGTCCACCAGGGCCGGCAGCTCGTGGGCGCAGGCGGCCCGCAGGGTCCGCAGCCGCCGCTCCAGCTCCCAGTCCGGTGCGGCAAAGCCGAGTCCCGCCACCAGCGCCGCGATCCACGGCGTCGCCCAGCCGAACGGGAGCACCCCGAGAGAGGCCCCGAGCGGGACGAACGCACCGGCCACCAGCGCGACCGCCAGCTTCTCGCCGTAGTGCTGGGAAGCCGTCACGCCCGGTCGGGCGACAGCCAGCCTGGCCTCCAGGTCGCGGCCGCCGGCCAGCCCGAGCCGGCCGAGCAGGCTCCGCAGCAGCGCCCCGACGTCGTCGAGGACCGGCCGCAGGAGGGCCTCGAGCAGCCGCGACCGGAACAGCGGCAGTCGCTCGGCCCCGAGCTCCCAGCGGACCCGCTCGTCCACGTCGAGCCGCCGCAGCCGCTCGACCAGGTCCGGCTTCGGCCGCCCGATCGGCTGGGCCACCAGCAGCAGGTACAACCCGAGCCCGACCAGGGCCGGCCAGAGCAGCCCGCCCGGCCGGACCGCCGTCGGGTCGAACCGGCCGAGCCGCTCGACCAGCACTGCCCAGGCCGCGGCCCGCGCGGCAGGGTCGGCCAGCCAGCCGAGGTCTGGGAGCCCGAAGGGGTCGTTCACGGGTGCGCCCTCATCGGAGCACCCGCGGCTGGCCCGGCGTGCGCGCCGTCCAGAGCATCGCACCGTAGCCGACCGCGACGCTCGCCGCGCACAGCGCGAGCACCGCCTGGCCCGCGGGCGCGTCGAACACGGCCAGGTACTCCGGATTGATCCAGCGGATGGCCACCAGCAGGACGACCGGCACGGCCGCCACGACCCGCGCCGAGAGCACCGTCCGCGCCCGGTAGGCCCGCAGCTCCTCCTGGACCCGCAGTTCGCCGCGGCTGGCCTGGGCCAGCCGATCGAGGACCGGCACGACCTGCCGGCCGCCCAGGCGGTCGTTCGTCTGGAGCGCGACCGCCGCCATATCGAAGACCGGGTCGGCCAGCCGCTCCCGCATCCGGCCCAACCCCGCCGCGAAGCCGTCGAGCCGCGCGTCCTGGGCCAGGCGGGCGAACTCGGCGCGCAGGGCCTGCGGCCCGCTCCGGGCGAGGGCCGCCACGCCCTCCTCGACACTCAGGCCCGCTCGCACCGTGTCGCGGAGCTGGGCCAGGGCGTCGACCAGCGCCGCCTGGACCCGGGCGCGACGGACCTCCTGGCGACGGAGGTAGTAGCCGAGCGGCACGGCGGTGCCCAGCACCCCGGCCAGCACCGAGACGGCCGTCCAGCCGAGGGCCACCTGGGCGGCGACTGCGGCCGCCAGTCCGGCCAGCGTCGAGACCAGCACGAACTCGCGCGGCGACACGTCGGCAAGTCCGGCCCGCGCCAGCAGCCGGGCAACCGGGCCCGGGCCGGGTCGCGGCGGGCGCGGGTCGACGAGCCCGCCGTAGAGCAGCCCCAGGCCGGCCCCGAACGACAGGGCCAGCAGCAGCGTGATCAGCGGCCGCTCCATCGTCGCGTCTCCTCCGCACGCCCCCTCGGACGTGACCACCGCTCCCACCTTATGAGCCCGTGCTCCCGGCCTGCTCCCGGATCACCCCGGGGGCACGGGCGACCGTTTGCCGATCCGACTCACCGGCCGCCCTCGCCGGCGCGCGCCCCGGCCGCCGCGCCACCTCGCCGGGGGCGGGCGACCGCCGGGGGCGGGGTGTAGTCGATTCCCCGCGCCGCGATCCGCTCCAGGCAGCGGGGCTGGCGGCCGGTCCACGCCAGGCGCCCCCCGTCGTCGATCGTCCACAGGTCCTGGCCGACGATCGTCGCGCCCTCGAGCCCGGTGACCTCGAACACGCCCGAGACCCGCCGCTCGCCGCTCCGGGGGTCCAGGCGGAGCTGGACGACCAACCCGACCGTCGAGGCGATCATCTCGCCGAGCGCCTCGGCCGGGACCCGCTCCTCGGCCCGCAGCGCCAGGACCCGCAGGCGGGCCAGCGCGTCTCTAGGGCTGTTGCCGTGGATCGTCGTCAGGCTGCCGTCGTGGCCGGTGTTCATCGCGTCGAGCATGTCGAGCGCCTCGGCCCCGCGGACCTCGCCGACGACGATCCGGGTCGGCCGCATCCGCAGCGCGTTGCGGACGAGATCCCGGATCGTGATCTCGCCGGCCCCCTCGACGTTCGCCGCGCGCCCCTGGAGCGAGACCGCGTTCGGCAGCTTCGAGAGCTTCAGCTCGGCCGTCTCCTCGACCACCACGATCCGCTCGTTCAGCCCGACGATGGCGGCCCCGAGGGCGTTGAGGAGGGTCGTCTTGCCGCTCCCGGTCGGCCCGCTCACCAGGATGTTGACGCCGCCCCGGACGGCCGCATCCAGGAACTGGGCGACGGCCGCCGGCAGCGTCCCGAGCCGCACCAGCTGGTCGAGCGACTGGGCTCGCAGCAGGAACTTGCGGATCGTGACCGCCGTGAACTCCGCGGCCGGCGGGATGACCGCGTTCAGGCGCGAGCCGTCCGGCAGACGGACGTCGACCATCGGCGAGGCCTCGTCCAGCCGCCGCCCGAGCGGCCCGACGATCCGCTTCACCAGCCGCCGCAGCTCCTCGTCGTCGTCGAAGTACAGCTCCGGCAGCAGCTCCGTCCGCCCGTCGCGGACGACGAACACCCGGCTCGGCCCGTTGACCTCGATCTCCTCGATCGACCCGTCGTCGAGCAGCGGCTGGAGGATGCCGAGCTTCAGCAGCGCGTCGACCAGCCGCGCCTCGGTCGCGGCCTCGTCGGCCAGGACGACGCCCCCGGAGGTGCGGGCCACTCGCTGGTGCTCGGCGATCAGCCGCCGGATCTCCTTGCGGACCTCGGCCTCCTCCTCGGGACCCGGCCGCAGCATGCGTCCCTCGTCGAGCGTCCCCTGGCGCACGCGCCCGTCCAGGGCCGCGCGGACCGCGTCGCGCAGCGCCCGCTCGGCCTCGCGCTCCGGGCCGACCGGCCGGCCACCCGCCACCCCGCCGCGCCGCTCAGCGACCATCTGATGCCCTCTCAGGCGCCGGAGCCGAGGCTGGAGCCGGGGCCGGCCGCGGGCGCCGCTTGGGCCAGCCCGGCCGGCGTGCCGCCCACGCCCACCGAGCCGGCCGCTCCGGATCCGGCGGCAGCCGCAGCCGCCGACCGTGGACCCGGCCGGCCAGCTCCAGCAGCGCCTGGGCGGCCCCGCCGCGACCCTCGAGCACGACCGGGCGCTGGGCGGCGGCCGCCCGCTGCACGCCGCCCCAGTCGTAGGGGATCATCGCCGCGGCCGGGGTCTCCAGCGCCCACTCGATCTCCCGCCGCGCGTGGTGACGCTTCGGGTCGTGGCGGTTGACGACGAGCGCCAGTCTATCGGGCCCCGGCCGAGCCCGGAGCGTCGCGAGCAGCCCGCGCGCACGATGCAGCCCGACCAGCTCGGCCCCTGTGACGACCAGGATCGCCTCGGCCCGGTCGAGCGTCGGCACACCGAGCGACCGTTCCGTCCCGAGCGGGTCCGGGCCGAGGTCCACTACCACATAGCGGTAGCGGCGGCCCAGCTCGTCGAGCAGTTGCGCGACGAAGGCCGGACGCAAGGCCCCGCGCATCTCCGGCTTCGGCACCCCGCACAGCACGACCGCGTGCGGGCTGCGGGCGCGGTCGAGCGGCTGGAGCTCCTGGGCCAGGGTCTCCTCCCAGTCCTGGGGCGTCACGGGGTCCGCGTGGGCCAGCATGAAGGCGTTGCGGGACGGGTCGAGGTCGAGGTACGCCGCGACGCTCGGGGCGGTCGCGTCCGCCTCGACGAGCACGGTCGGCGCGATCGTGCCCAGCCCCGCCGCCACGCCGAGGGCGACCGTCGTCCGGCCCGGGGCACCCGGCGGGCCGGCGACCGCGACCAGCCCGCTCACGCGAGTGTCGTCCACCTCGGAGCCCGGGGCGGGCGGCGGCTCCTCGCGCGAGGCGGGACCACGCGCCGCCGCGACCGAGACCACCGGGCCGCCGACGGCCAGGCGGAGCGCCTGGAGGACCTCGGCCGGCTCGGCCTCGGCCGGCACCACCAGGCCCGGCAGGTCCGGCGGCGCCCCGACCGGGGCGAGCACGACGAGCGACGGCCGATCGTTCGCCAGCTCGGCGAGCAGCTCCGACGTCAGGCGGTGCAGGTCGAGCGAGACGAGCACGGCGTCGATCGCGGGGTCGCGGGCGGCCGCCAGCAGCTCCTCAGCCCCCAGGCAGCGCGCCGCGACCTCCAGGTCGTCGGCGGCCGCCAGCAGCGGGAGCAGCGCCGCCTCGGCGGCCGGGTTGCCGAGCCCGATCGCGAGCCGAGCCGGTCGGAGCCGGAGCGTCGCGCTCACTGGTGCACCCTCATCGGGACCCGCCTCCCGCCTCGCCGGGTGGCTCGGCCTCCGGCGGCAGGAGCGCCAGGTCGAGCTGGCCGGTGTTCTTGGCCTGGGCGAGCCCCACCGCCTCGGCCTCGCCGAGCAGCAGCGTCGCCCAGGCGAGCGGCGGCCCGTCGCCTCGCCCCGTCGCTACCCCCGGCAGGGACTCGCGCCCCAGCTCGACGATCGTCGCCCGGGGCACGGCCACGACCGCCCGTCCGCCCGGCCCGTTCTCGGTCGCCAGCACCCGGACGAGGTCGCCCGGTCGGAGCTGGCCGCCGACGGCCCGCTCGGGCGGGACCGCGACCGTCATCAGCACCTGGCCCGGGGCCGGGGGCGGGCGGTCGACGACCTGGGCCCGCGCGAGGACCTGGCCGGCGTAAAGCGGCGTCGGCAGCGTCCGGCCGGCCAGCGACTCCAGCTCGTCGCCACGGATCGCCGCGGCGTAGATCGCGTCGTCGACCCGGACCCGGGCAACCGCCAGGTCGCCGGGCGCGAGCCGGGCGCCGGCCGGCCGGTCGCGGGCCGCGACGACGACCGCCCGCGTGTCGGCGGTGAGTCCGGCCACGGCCACGTACCCGACGATCCCGACGAGGACCAGCCCGGCCCCGAGCAGCGCCCGCGGATCGGCGCGCCACGGCCGGCGTACCGCCCGGGCCGGCGTCAGCACCCCGACACTCATCGGCCCACCCCCCCGGCGACCAGACGGCGGTCATGCAGCAGGGAGGTACGGGGGACGGTGCCGCGGCGGGACGAACCGGCCGGCCTTTCCCCCACCAACCACGTGCCCCGCGTCGCCGCCCAGAGCGGAGCCGACGCGGGGCCGCTGGCACGGGCCGTCCGCACGGCGTCGGCCCGGCCCAGCGCGCTCGGCGGTCGAGCGGGGGCGGTGGATCGACCGGCGCGGGACGCAGCCGGCCCCACCGCGATGCGGAGTACGCTCGCCGCCTCCCGCCTCCGTGGCGCCGCCCCGGCCATCGCTCCCCCTTGAGCTCTGCCGACGCACGATCCACACATGTGGATCACATGCTGGTCTTATACGCTTGCGTGGACGGTGTACGCAACCTCCGCCGTGAGCCGTCGGTCCACCCAGCCAATCCACTTGAGGGATCGCGGCTATGCGCTATACTCGCGCGGTCCGCTCGCGCGCCGGGCCTTCGAGTCACGGGCGACGTGCGAGCGCGGCGGCTGAGGGAGCGGAACATGCTGGATGGCGAGCCGGCGCCCGGGGAGACCCTGGCTGACCGTCTCGACCGTCTCTTCCGAACCGCGCGTTCCCCCCGCGGGCGCCCGTACACGACCGGCGAGGCAGCGCGGGCGATCGCGGCGGCCGGCGGCCCGACCATCTCCCCGACCTACCTCTGGGAGCTCCGGACGGGGCGGGCGACCGACCCGCGTCGCAGCCACCTCCAGGCCCTGGCCGCCTTCTTCGGCGTGCCGTGCGGCTACTTCTTCGACGACGAGCCCGCGTCGCCGACGAGCGAGGACCCGGCCATCGTGCTCGCGCTCCGCGACGATGCCGTCCGCCGTCTCGTCGGTCGGCTCGCCGGACTGTCGCCCGCGACGGTCGACGCGCTGGTGGGAATCGTCGAGCGGATCCGAGTCCTCGAGGGACTGACCGCGCCCGGGGCCAGCGTCGAGGAACAGTCTGGACGGCCAGGTGTGGACGGCCAGCTGGCTCCCCGTCCGCGCGCCGTGGATGGCGTCGCGACTGGGCCGGACGGCCTCGCAGCGCCAACGCTGACGCCCCGCAGATCGCCAGCTACCCCCAGTCAAATCCGTCGCGGTCCAGGGCGTCAGGTCAGGTAGGCCGCGGGGCGACAGCGGATCGGCGGGGGCGGCCATGGTCGAGCGGCCCTCGGCATCGGACGGCCCGGGGGCCGCGGTCCGGGTGCGGCGTGCGCAACCCGTTAACCCCCTATGATGCAGCCAGTTTCGGACCGCCCGGCGGCGGCCTACCAGGAGGGCCCCCGGCCGAGGGAGGGACGAATCGCACGACGAGTTATTCGTGCCCCCGGGGCCGCCAGCGCTGTCGGCCGACGCAGGTGCGGGGTGTCGCCGGGGGCAGTCCGATGCCGGAGCGCGGCAACGACGAGCGTCGTGTGACTGGCGCCGCGCGAGCGCGCGGTTCGCTCAGGATCGCCGATCGGCCCAGAGCTTGACGGATCCTGGACCCGAAGCCGTAGCCAGGAATGGCTGCGAGAACGGCAGCACGAACGCCGCGTCTAGTCGCTAGACTGCGCTCCGGGCGACGTGGGTTTCGCGCCGAGGCCGAGAAAGAGCACCAGACCCTCGTCCAGGGCGTCGACCTCGCTGCTGGAGATCACGCCGAAGACACGGCGGATGCGCCGCTTGTCCACGGAGCGTAGCTGGTCGATGAGCGCGTAGGACGGTTTGGCCAGCCCACTGCGACCCGGCTGGAGGCTGGGATAGAGCGCCCCTTGGCCAGGCGTTCCGGTGACAGGAACGACGGCGGTCAGCGGAAAGCGCTGGTCAGCGATCACGTCCGGGTCACTGACGACGATGCACGGGCGGACGCCCCGCTGCTCATGGCCGACGGTGGGATCGAGCTCCAACAGCACCACAGTGCCACGCTCGAGCCTCACCGCTAGACCTCGGTCCAACCCTCGCCGGGCACCCAGCGGACGGCCGTGCCCGCCTCGAGGTCGACCAGCCCGGCGGCATCCTCCTCCGGCAGGGAGGCGACCCAGGCGCCCAAGCCAACCTCGGCCAGGTCGGCGGCCTCGGCGTGGGGGGTGCGGAGGGAGAGCTCAAGCTGAGCACGCCGTCGCCGCTCGAGCTCGTGTCGGGCCGCCTCCTGGAGGAATTTGCTCCGATTCTTTTCCAGGCGGTCGATGTCTCGAACGAGCTCGGCGGGAAGCGTGATGGTGACGCGCTCGTGGACTGCCATCGCTCACCTCGGTGTGATCCTACTTCTGATCATACCGCGCGCCGACCCCGCGGGGAGCCCGCTGCTCGTCCTGTCACCGCGCGAGCCGGCTCGCGCGGTGACGACAACGCTCGCGTCGAGGCCGACGGTGGTCGGGGATCGCGACAAGCGTGCAGCATCGGCCGTCATCGCGCCATGATCGGGCGAGGATCGCCCCAACATTGCCCTGATGGCCAGGAGTACTGACCCGCGGGCCACAGGTGCCGCACGGCCGATCTCGAGCGCTCCGCCAGCGCGGCCAATGCGTTTGAGCGGGCCGGCTCCAGAAGCCAGGCACTCGCCGTCGACGTGCGCGGAGGCCAGTACCAGCGGGGGTCCCCAGTCTGCTCTCATGTCCGGGAGCGCCAGTCGCGAGCGATGGGCGCGGCGGGCGGCCCGGCTACATCCCGCGTCCGCGGGCCCATCGGCAGCCCGGCGGGCGGGCGCCGGCTGGAGTCCCGGGAGTGGGGCCCGGGAGCGGCAGGCCGGACTGATGGATACCCCATGATGCAGCCAGTTTCGCCGTGCCTGACCAGGAAGGCTCCCGAACTCAGTTGGGGCCAATGTCGCGACGAGTCGTTCGTGCCCCCGGGGCCGCTCGCGCCGCCATCCGGCGCCGGTCCCGGTGGCACCGCCGCGCGCGGTCCGGCGCCGGGCGCACTCCGCGCGGCGCCACCGTGCGGGAAGCGCTCGGAGTCCTCGGCTGCCTTCCGCGGCCGATGGCCGGCCCGACGCCTCGGCGCCGCCCTCCCCGGCCGCCTGCCGAGGCTCCGGAGGTAGGCTGCCGACCCGAGGACAGCCGGGCGGCTCAGCAGGGCCGTGCATGTCCGGGGTCCAATCCGGGGGCGGCCGCGGCTAAACTGGGGACGTCTTCGAGGTTCGGCGGCTTCGCCCGCAAAGCCGCCAGGGGTGGTGCCCCATCCCCACGCCCGACCGGGATGCGGCCGACGCACCGACGTTGGCCCGTGAGCCTGCTCTCCCGCTCGGCGTCAAAGAGGCGACCGGCACGCGACCCGGCCGGGTCCGGGCAGGCGCGGCGACACGCGCTCCTGCCGAGGGCGAACCGGGGACGAGCAGACCGACGCACCGGCCAGGTCGCCTGGATAGCTGGTGTGCGTCCGCATGCGGTCGTCCCGTCTCGGCGAGGAGCAGCAACCGTGTGCCCATCGCCTGCTGGTTTCGCGGTGACCGCGGCCCCGTGGTGCCCGGTGACGCGGCAGTCTGAGCCCCCGAGTCCACAACGGGGAGGAACCACGGCATGGAAGGGGGGCGCGGTCGGTCGTCGCTGCCCGGCGCGGAGGCGGCATTCATCGAGTCGGCCAGGCTCACCGACTACCTGCTGAACCCAGACCACCCCGTCGGGGGCGACAAGGCGGCGTTCCTCAAGTGCTTCGGTTTCCGTCGCGAGACATGGCCGGTCCTGGAGGCGGTCCTGCTCGCCCACGCCCGGTCGGGGCTGGTCGTGGGCGAGCGGCAGACGGCCTACGGCCATCATTACACCGTCGAGGACCCGCTGCCGACGCCGGACGGTCGGAACCCGGTCGTCCGGCCCGCCAGGTGCTAGCATGGGGAACGACGCGACCGCGATTCGCGACCGCCCATCCCGGGCGGAGGAGTGAAGGCCCACAGTGAGCGAGCTGCTCCCGGAGCACGCGATGGTCGTCCTCACCCGGGACGTGCCTGGCGATACCTTACGGGCGGGCGACGTCGCGGTGGTGCTGCTGGCGCACTCGGGCCGTGAGGGCGTCCCGCCGGGATACACCGTCGAGGTCACGACGGTCACCGGCGAGACGATGGCGGTCATCGACGTCGCCGCCGACGCCGTCCGTCCGGCGGCCGAGCATGACGTCCGCCACGCCCGGGCCGTGGCACCCCGCTCGTAGCGGTGCGCAGGCCGCCGTCCCCGACCCTCTGATCGACGAGGGATGACCCACAACATCGCCTCGGCGGGGTGACCCGGCGAACTACGTATAGACACTCGGGATATCCCGATTTGCAGCCCCGCCGCGACCGCCTCCGGTCGCGGCACGAACCGTCCACCGAGGGCCCCGCTCACCCGAGCGGGGCCTTTTCATGTGCCCAGCAATCGAAAGGAGGTTGGGACGGCCCGAGGACCGCCGCGGTCCAGAAACGACGCACGCACATGCGGCCCACGCCCCGGACGGTCGCCGCTCGGCCGGGCGGCATCGCCGTGTCGAGGGGCGGCAATGAAAGGAGGACGCCATGTCGATCGCGGACGAGCTCACCAGAGCCGTGGAGAAGATCGTCGCCGAGGTCGATCCCCGGGAGCAGCCGAGGGCCGACCGGGCGTGCTGCCGAGACCACCGTGTCATCGCGCGCCGGGGGATCGAGGCCGGGCTCACGCTCGCCGTTCGTCTCCTGCACGAGCAGGCCGGTCCTGGGTCGACGCACCCGACCCCATCGGGCGGTTGCACGACGTGACGCTACGGCCGAGGACACGCCTCAACCGAGGCGACAGCGCTCATGGGAGGAGACTCGTGCAGAGACGTGCCACAACGCGATGCGCCGGCTGGGTGCGGCGCCTGCGAGCCCTGGGGGGCCGGCTCGTCGGCGCCGCGCGCCGTGCCTGGCAGATCCTGCACCGCTGGCGACGGCCGATCCCGGTCGAGATCCTGGTCGCCGACCGGGCCCGGCACCGCCGCCTGCAGCGCGACCTCCGGCTCGGCCTGCGTCGGCTGGAGCGCGCGCTGGGCGGCTCGTTCCCCAGGGACGTCGCCATCGTCGTCCAGCAGGTGATCTGCACCGATCGCCAGCTGGCCGGCTGCTACCAGCTCGGGCTCCGGCCCGGGGGCGACGGATTCGCCCTGATCCGGCTGGCGTTGCAGGTCGACGGGCGTTGGCTCGAAACGGACGAGCTGCTCGCGGCCCTCGCCGAGCAGTGCATCGGCCTGGCGCTGCATGAGGGTGGCGGGACCGGCGTGCTTGTGCCGATCGAGCTCGAGCCGACCGGGCGGTCAGCGGACGGCAGCGTGAGCGCGCTGCGCCCGGACCCGCTCGCCCCCGCCCCCGGTGCTGCCACCGTCCGGCGAATCGGGCCCGCCGCCTGAGGCGACGACCACCCCGCCGCCATATCGAAGTCGAGGAGGACATCGACCATGTCGAGATCGATTGTCGTCAAGAGCTTCGCGGACCTCCCGCGCCTGCTCGACCTGGAGGAGCTGCCGACCGGCCCGGCCGAGGATGCCGTCGAGCCCCCGCCCGCCGAGAATGTCGCCCCGGACCGAACGCCCGACCTGTCCGAGCTGCTGGCCGAGCTGGAGGCGGCGAGCGCGACGCTCGCGGCCGTCGCCCGCCAGGACCAGGCGACCCGGGCGCTGGCCTTGCGCGACCTGGAGCAGTACGACGCGCTCGCCGCGACTCTCCAGGAGGCCGAGCGCGCCCGCGACGGCGCGTGCGACCTGAAGCTGCGGGCCGAGGAGCTGGCTGATGGTGCGTTCGCCGAGGAGGCGCGGACGACGGCCGCGCACGTGGCAGGGCTCGCCGCCCGGGCCGAGGAGGCCGCCGCCCGCCTCGCCGACGCGCGCTGCGCCGAGCTCAAGAACCTCGCGGCGCGGCTGGACGTCGGTCGGCTGCTCGCCGAGCGCCGGCGTCAGGAGGAGGCAGACAGACTGAGAGCCGCCGAGGCCGAGCGGGCCGGGCGACTCTCCGGGGCCCTGGCCGAAGCGTCGGAAGCGCTCCGAGCCGGGCGACTCGAGGAAGCGAAGGCATTGGCGGGCGTCGTTAGCACCGAAGACCCGAACAACGCCGAGGCCGCTTCTCTCGTGACTATCATCGCGCAGCGGGAGGCCGCCGTCAAGAGCGTCGCCGCCGAGGAGACCCTCTGGACGGTCCGCCGCGAGCTCCGGCGCAGCCCGGCCGAGGCCGTGGCGCGCCTGGAGGGGATCGACGTCGACGGCCTGCCGACCCCGTTGGCGGCGCAGGTCTTCGGCGAGTGGGCCCGGGCCTGTTCCCGCCTCTGCCGCGAGCGTGGGCTCGCCGAGCCGCTGCGCTACGCGCCCGATCCCGGGCGCGGCGCCATCCTGGCCCGCGAGAGCGGCGGGGAGTACGTGGTCGTGAGCGCCCTCGGGATGGGGCCGGCCTGGGAGGTCGGCTCGGTCGTCGGCGAGCGCCAGGTCCGGCGGGCCCGGCCGCTCCGCTGAGACCCGGCGAGCGGTCCCGGTTGGCTTTCCGACCGAGGCCGCTCGCCACACGCTCAAGAACACTACCCGAAAGGCGAAGGGAGCCTATCGATGGACTATTTGGCGCCATACGATCGGGCGACGGTGGCGCTCTGGCGTCGCGGCCACACCGAGGTCGCCCGCCTGACGTCGCTCGGCGCCTGCCCCATCCACGTGGCGGTCCACGCCGTGCTGGCCGGCCTGCGGCGCTGCTCGACGCCGGCGGCGCTGCTCGCGTGCTACGGGACCGATGCGGCGGCCGACCTGGCGTTGATCGGCAGCGTGTTGCCGGATGCCCTGGCCGAGCCGTGCTGGCGGGTGCGGGACGCCGCCTTCTACCTCCGCTGGCTCGAGCTCGGCGATGCGGCCCCGTAGCCGGTGCTGGACCTCTCGCGCCTCGGGCCGGAGCAGCGCCGGGCGGTGCTGGCCCCGGACGGGCCGCTGGTGATCGTGGCCGGCCCCGGCTCGGGCAAGACGACCGTGCTCGCGGCGCGGATCGCCTACCTGATCCTGGCTCGTGGGGTCCCGCCGACGAGCCTGCTCGCGCTGACCTTCGCCACCAAGGCCGCCCGCGAGCTCCGGGAGCGGCTCGTCGGGCTGCTCGGCGAGCAGGGCCGGCGCGTCGACGTGGCGACCTTCCACGCCTTCGGGCTGCGGATCGTCCGCGAGTGGAGCGAGGAGTTGGGCCTCGGACCCGGCCCGGTCGCCGTCTACGGCGCCGACGAGGCCCGCGTCCTCGTGCGCGCGGCGGCCCAGCGGTGCGGCGTCGATCTCGCGGAGCGCTCGGCGGCCGAGTGGGCGGCCGATCTCGCGCGCCATCGCCTAAGCGGGCGGAGCCCGGACGGTGAGCCGCTCCGAACCCTCGCCCGGGCCTATGAGGAGCTGCTCCACCGGCGCGGCGCCGCCGACTACCCGGCCATGCTCGCGCTGCCGCTCCGGCTCTTCGGCGAGCGTCCGGCGGCGCTCCGCCTCGTCCAGGACGCCTACCGCCACGTGCTGGTGGACGAGTTCCAGGACGTCTGCGCCACCCAGTACGCCCTGCTGCGGCGTATCGCCGAGCGACACCGCAACCTCGTCGTGGTTGGCGATCCCCGCCAGGCTCTCTACGGCTGGCGTGGCGCCGACGTGCGCTTGTTGCTCCGGGTGCGGACGGACTTTCCGGAGGCGCGGACGGTCAGCCTGGGCCAGAACTTCCGCTCGACCGGCCGGATCGTGGCGCTGGCGAACGCGCTCGGCGCCACGCTCGGCGACTACGGCCCGCTCTGGACCGACAACTCACCGGGTCGGCCGGCGCAGCTCGTCGTCGCCTCGGACGAGCGCGCCGAGGCCACCTACGTCGCGGCCGAGGTCGAGCGGCTGCGGGCCGAGGGGGCGATCGGCGGCCTGGGCGAGGTCGCAGTGCTGTACCGGACGAACCGCCAGGCTCGCGAGCTGGCCGTTGCCTTCCGCGCCCGGCGCCTGCCCTACCGCGTGCGCGGCGGCGACCTCCTCGCCTGCCGTGAGGTGCGCGACGCCGTCGCCTACCTCCGCCTCGCCCACAACCCGGCCGACGGGGCGGCCCTGGCCCGCATCGTCAACGTTCCGCCCCGCCGCCTCGGCCACCTGGCGGAACACCTGCACGTCGAGCCGGCGGCGGCCGACCGGCTCCCGCACCTGGCGCGCGGCTACGGGCCGGCGGCCCTCGTCCGGGCCGAAGCCCTGGCCGCGCTGATCGCGGACCTCCACGCGCAGAGCGGGCGGCTGCCGCCCGCCCGGCTGCTCGACCTGGCACTCGAGCGGAGCGGCTACCGCGCCTGGCTCGCCGACCAGCCGGAGAGTGCTGCCCGTCTCGACAACCTGGCCGAGCTGGGCGCCCTCGCCGAGCGGGCCGACGGGGGGCTGGGCGACTGGCTCGCCGAGCTGGAACTCGGCGACGAGGCGGCCGATCCCGGCCCCGACGACGGCGCACGGGTGGCCTTCACGACGATCCACGGCGCGAAGGGCGGCGAGTGGCGGGTGGCCTTCGTCGTCGGCGTCGAGGAGGGCCTCCTGCCGTACCTCGGCCCGGCCGCCCGCGGCGTCGGCGACCGGGCAGGGGGCCGCTCGGCGGACCCGGACGATGTCGTGGCGGAGCTCCGGGTCGCCTACGTGGCGGTCACCCGGCCGCGCGAGCGGCTCTACCTGACCTGCTGTCGGGAACGACGCCGAGGCGAGCGCGTCGAGCCGCGCCGACCCTCGCGGTTCCTCCGTGCCGTCCCGGACGACCTGCTGGCGCGGGCGGCCTGACGCGGGAAGGAGCTGCCGATGCAGGCGCGGATCGACACCGCGGCGCTGAAGCGCGACCGACCGATCGCCGAGGTCGTCGCCGGCTACGGCGTCGAGCTGCGTCCGAGCGGGCGCGCCCTGCTCGGGCGCTGCCCGTTCCACGCCGACGGTGGCCGCCCGAACTTCCACGTCTACCCGGCCACCGCGTCGTTCTACTGCTTCCGCTGCCGGGTCGGCGGGGACGCGATCGGCTTCGTCGAGCGGATCGAGGGCGTCGACTTCCGCGGGGCGGTCGCGCGCCTGCTCGAGGCCGCACCGCCGATCGGGAGAGCCAGATGGATGTCGTCTCCACCCAGGAGGCGACCGACACGCCGGGCCCGGCGCGGGCCCGAGGATCGGGCCTGCCTCGCCGCCGCCGTCGAGCTCTACCACAATCGTCTCCTGACCGATCCGGACGCCCTGGCCTACCTGGCCGGCCGCGGCCTCGAGCGCGCGATCCTCGAATGCTGCCGGGTCGGCTACGCCGCCGGGGACGAGCTGGCGGCGTACCTGCGCTGGCGGGGCGTCTCGCCACGCGCGGCGCTGCGGCTCGGGCTCCTCGGGCGCGGCGGCCGCGAGCTGATGGCCGGGCGGGTGGTGGTTCCGGAGATCCGCGCGGGACAGGTCGTCTGGCTCGTCGGCCGCACGATCCGGCCTGACGCCACCGCGCCGAAGTACCTGGCGCTGCCCGGGCCGAAGCCGCTCCTCGGCTGGGAGCCGGCCGCGCGCGAGCGGACGGTGTGCCTCGTCGAGGGCGTCTTCGACTGGCTGACCCTCCGGCAGTGGGCCGTGCCGGCCCTGGCCCTGGTCGGCACCCACGCCCGCCCGGCCGCGATCGAGGCGCTGCGCCGCTTCGACCGCGTCTACCTGGCGCTCGACGGCGACGAGCCGGGCCGGCAGGCCGCGGCCGAACTCCAGCGCGCGCTCGGCCCCGCGGCCGTGACCGTGTCGCTCGGCGACGTCAAGGACGTGGGGGAGCTTGCCACCCGGCCCGACGGCCCACGCCGGTTCGCGCGAGCGGTCCTCGAAGCCGCGCTCGGGCGGATGGCGCCGGCCACGGCCGCCTGATCCACTCCGGCGTCCGCGGCACCCCGGCCCGGTTCGCCCACGCGCCGCCCGCTACAGGGCGAGCGCGCCCCACCCTGCTCGCCCTGTGGCGAGCGTCCGCCGGCCGGCGTCTCGGCGCCGGCGCTCCACTCGCGCTCACGGAAGGAGAGAGCGATGTCGTTCAGCCTGAATCGCGTCGAGCTGATCGGTCGGCTCGGCCAGGACCCCGACACCCGCTTCACCGCCGGCGGCCAGGCGATCACCCGGCTCAGCCTGGCGACCGACCGGCCCGCCCGGCCGGGCACCCAGGCCGAGACCGACTGGCACCAGGTGATCTGCTGGGACAAGCTGGCCGAGCTCGCCGGCCAGTACCTCGCTAAGGGCCGGCTGGTGTTCGTCGCCGGCCGGCTGGGTTATCGCAGCTGGGAAGGCAAGAATGGCCAGCAGCGCCGCGCGGCCGAGGTGACCGCGACCGAGCTGATCCTGCTCGACCGGCGCCCCGCGCCCGAGCCACCCGAGGACGCAGCCGCCGTCGAGAGCTCGGTTGCCGAGGGGAGCGACCCCGACGACGAGCTGCCCTTCTGAGCCGATGCCGACGCTCAGGATCCGGTCACTCGCCGGCCGGTGGGTCTGTCTGCTCTCGCTGCCCCGGCTCCACGCACGTGCCGGGTACGTCCGCGAGCTGCTGGTCATCGCCAGCCCGACGTCGCCGCGCCTGCGGCACCTGACCGTCTACCGCCGGCTCGCCGGCCC
Organism: Chloroflexota bacterium; assembly: GCA_020850535.1. Classification (NCBI taxonomy): domain Bacteria; kingdom Bacillati; phylum Chloroflexota; species Chloroflexota bacterium. The sequence goes on along the minus strand of JADZEM010000068.1, from coordinate 69,424 downwards.
GCCGCCGCACCCCCGCCTGCCGCGGGCGGTGTGAGAGAGGTCCTTCCGACCGCCGGGAGTGGGGGCCGCGCGGTCCCGCTCCCGGCCGCGCGGGGGTGCCGCATGCCCAGCCTCTCCGAGACCCTGCCGCCCGAGCGCCGGCTGGCACTGGCCGTCCGGACCAGGACGCCGTTCCAGCTGGCCCTGGCCTTCGCCTCCTTCGCCGGCCAGTTCTACGATCGCTGCGCCTTCGACGCGCTGGCCCGCCGGGCCAGCGACCTCTACGCAGTCGACGACGGTGAGCGGGCGTGTGAGTTCCGCGCCCGCCTGGACCGTCGGCTCTGCGACCGCCACCGCGAGCCCGTCCGGTGGGACGTCGCGCCCGTCGCCGAGGACGGCCCGGCGTGACGACCACGCCCGACGCTCGCCAGGTCAGCCTGCTGCCGCCCGAGGCGGCGACGCTGCTGCACCTGGTCCGCGAGAACCTTCGTCTGCTCGCGGAGCTGGCCCGACGCTACGAGGTCGAGGGCATCGTCCCCGCGTCGGACGGGCCGACCGTCCGCAACCCGGCCGACCTGGCCGCCTACCTCGGGCCGGAGCTGTCAGGGCTTCACCAGGAGCAGCTGCGCGCGGTGCTGCTCGACGCGAAGAACCACGTGATCGCCACCTGCCTCGTCTACCAGGGCGGGCTGAACGCGACCATCATCCGCCTGGCCGACTGCTACCGCGAGGCCGTCGCCCGCGGCGCGGCCGCGGTGATCCTGGTCCACAACCACCCCAGCGGCGACCCGACCCCGTCGCCCGACGACGTCCGCCTCACCGCCGAGGCGGCGCGGGCGGGCGACCTCCTCGGCGTGGAGCTGCTCGACCACCTCGTCATCGGCCGGTCGGGCCACGTCAGCCTCCGCGAGCGGGGACTCTACACCCCCGCCGCGCGCCGGTCCGCGTGAGCGGCACGGCCGGGCGGCATCCATCGCCCGGCCGACCGCTCCCCCAGAGGAGGTGCTGCCGATGGTCCAGACCGCACCCCGCCCGACCGCCGACCCGGCGGAGCTGCCCGTCGACGGCGTCGCGGCCCGCGCCGAGCGCGCCGCCGGGCGCCTCGGCGTCCAGGTCGCCGACGTCGAGCGGCTGCCGTTCGACCTGTCCGCGCTCGAAGACGAGGGCGCGTTCATCAACGTCGACGCGCGCGGCTTCGGGCTGCTCGACCGGCGGCTCGACTGGCACGCGCTCGGGGTGAGCCTGCCGCGCGGCTCCGGCCTGGCCTTCCGCCCGCCCCGCTGCGGGCTCCTGCCGGACCGCTACCGCCTGCCGCTGCTGCGCCCGGCCGCCCGGGCCCACGCGGCGCTCCACCGCTACTCCTACCGCTTCACGCTGACCGAGACGCTATTCGAGACGCCGTCCTACCGCTGGGTGCCCTGGGCGGCCTTCGAGGCGTTCGAACGGGACTTCCGCACGGCCCAGCAGGCGCTCGACGCGGCCAAGGCGTCCGTCCTCGACCGGTACGACGCCGTGCGGGAGGAGGTCGTCGAGACGATCCTCCAGCTGGCGCGCGACTCGGCCCGCCGGCTCGAGGCGACCGGCCACCTCGTCCCGGAGGGCTTCCAGGACGTCATCACAAAGGGCGTGCTGGCCGCCGTCCCCGCACCCGATGACCTCCAGGACCGGCTGACGCTGCGCTACCGCGTCGGGGTCGTGCTGCTCGGCAGCGAGATGCTGGCCGAGCAGCGGCGGGCCCGCGAGGAGCGCCGCCAGCTCGAGGCGGTCGAGGCAGCGGCGCAGCTCGAGCAGCGCCGGCAGCGGGCGCGCGAGAAGCTCGTGCAAGAGGAGCTCTGGGCCGAGGAGGAGCGCATCCGCCGCCGGCTTCAGGCAGAAGCGGAGGATCGGCGGAAGGAAGCCGAGGTGAAGGAGCGCCTGCGCCACCTCAAGCTCGAGGCCGCCCGAGAGCGCCTCCAGGAGTCGCTGAGCCCGCTGGAGGAGGGGGCGCGGCAGCTCCACGCGGCCGTCTACGAGTCGGCGACCGCCATCCGCGCCTCGCTCCAGAAGCACCGGGCGCTCCACGGGGCCTCGGCGAAGAAGGCGCGCGAGCTGGCGCGCTGGTTCCGCCTCATGAACTGGCAGTCCGACCAGCAGCTGGAGCTGCTGCTCGGCGAGCTGGAGGACCTCGCCAGCCGGCCGACCGGCCCGCGCAAGCGCGACCCCGGCCCGATCGACCAGGTGCTCGGGGACATCGTCGCGCTCTGCTACGCCGACGCCCGGTCGCTCGCCGAGCCGCACCGGATGGCCGCCCTCGAGCTCTGACCATCCGACCCGTTGCGCCGGAGGCCCGCCGCCCAGGTGGCGACGGGCCTCGCCCGCCCATCCATGACTGGAGGCAGAGACAATGATCGACACGTCCTCGCTCGCCGCGCTCGTCGGCGAGCTCGACGTCCTGATCCGCGCGCGCTACCCGCTCCTCGCCGTTGCCACCTTCGAGGAGCTCCGCTTCCGCCGCCTGATGCTCGCCGTGGCCAGGCTCGAGCGCCACGCCGCCAAGGGACTCTTCTGGTGGTCGCGCCCGGCCGGCCTGCGCCAGGTGGCCGGCCCCGGCCTCGGCCCGTGCGAGCGACCGATCCCGGGCACCGACGACCCGCTCTCGGTGCTGGAGCACGTCGAACAGGCCGAGCGGGGGCTCTACGTCCTGGCCGACTTCGGGCCGTACCTTGCGCCCTTCGGGCAAGCAGAGCCGCTGCTCGTCCGCCGGCTGCGCGAGCTCGCCTGGGCGATCAAGGCCCGCCCCGTCACCGTCCTCTTCGTCGGGCCATCCTTCCCGGAGCTCGCGGAGCTGGAGAAGGAGGTGAAGATCGTCGACCTGGTGCTGCCCGACGAGCGCGAGGTGGCCGGCATCCTCGATCTCCAACTCGCGCGCCTCGCCGACCACCCCGATGTGCGGCTGGCGGTCGACGCCCGCACCCGCGAGCAGCTCGCCCAGGCGCTGCTCGGGCTCACCGAGACCGAGATCGAGAACGCGCTGGCCAAGGCGGCGATCGCCCGGCGGGGGATCGGCCCGGAGGCGGTGCCGCTCATCCTCGACGAGAAGCGCGCGGTCATCCGCCGCAGTGGCGCGCTGGCCTACAGCCACCCGGAGCCGGCCGACCACCTCGGCGGCTACGCCAACCTGCGCCTGCTGCTCCAGCAGGCGGCCGTGACGTTCACCCCGGCCGCCCGGGCGTACGGCGTCGAGCCGGCCAAGGGCGTGCTGCTGGTGGGCCTGCCCGGCTGCGGCAAAGACCTGGCGAAGAAGATCGCGGCCGGCATCTTCGGCCGGCCCCTGCTCGACCTCGACATGGGCGCCGTGATGGGCGAGGGCGGCGGCGTCATCGGCAGCGCCGCCACGTCGATCCGCCGGGCGCTGGCGATCGCGACGACGCTCAAGGCGGTGCTGGGCCTCTCCGAGTTCGAGAAGGGCGTCGGCGGGCTCCAGTCGTCGGCCCGCTCGGACGCCGGCGAGACGGCCCGGACGATCGGCACCCTCCTGAACTGGATGCAGGAGCAGGCCGACGTGTTCGTCTTCGCCACCGCCAACGACGTGCGCCAGCTCGCCCCCGAGCAGATCCGCCAGGGCCGCTTCTCGCACGTCGTCTTCGTCGACCTGCCCACCCCCGAGGACCGCGTGGACATCTTCCGCGTCCACCTCGCCCGGCGGGGGCGCGAGCCCGGGGCGTTCGACCTGGAGGCGCTGGCCGGGGCGGCCGACGGCTTCTCCGGCGCCGAGATCGAGGCGGCCGTCAAGGGCGCGCTGGTGGACGCCTTCATGGACGGCGGCCGCGACCTCGTGACGGCCGACGTGCTGGCGCGGGTGCGGGCCATCCGGCCGACCAGCGAGGTCAAGCGCGAGGAGATCGAGGAGCTGCGCCGCTGGGCGCGCGAGCACCTGGCGATCGACGCCGTGCGCGGCCAGCCGACCGCGACGGGCGACCGCCTGATGGAGTTCTGAACGGAGGCAAATCGTGAGAAGGTCGATGCTGGTGCCGCCTCGCCTCCCCAGGAGCGTGGACCGATGGACACACGTGATGGTCCTGCCCAGCTGAAGCGCTGCTCCAAGTGCGGCGCCCTCAAAGCGGTCAACGAGTTCGGTCGCGATCGAAGTAAGCCTGACGGACACGCCAGGTGGTGCATACCGTGTATACGCGACTACTGGCGACGCAGGAGAGAAGACCCGGAACACCGGACCCGAGCCGCACTCGCGAATGGGCGCTGGCATGCCTCAACTCGGGAACAGCGGCGGGCGCACGACAAGGCCCGCAATGGGCAGCTACGCACGGAAGTGCTCGCAGCGTACGGCCACCGCTGCCAGTGCTGCGGCGAGACGACTCGCGAGTTCCTTGGCATTGACCACATCAATGGGGGTGGCAGGCACCATCGCCGCACCACAGCGGGCGAAGGACGGAGCTTCTACCTGTGGCTGAAACGTCAGGGATTCCCTCGCGATGAGTTCAGGTTGCTCTGCCACAACTGCAACCTGGCTCGCGGGCATTACGGGTACTGCCCGCATGAACGGCTGGGAGGTTCACCCGCATGAGCAAGTACTTGGTCTTTGAGGAAATCTGCTTCCCAGACCGGCGGCTGCTGCTGGCCGCGCTGGCCGACCTGGGCTACGCCGAGGTGGAGGAGGGGGAGGCCCTCCCGCTCCACGGCTACCAGGGCGACCGCCGGCCCGAGACGGCCGAGCTCGTCGTCCGCCGGCAGCACCTCGGCCCGGCCTCCAACGACCTGGGCTTCACCCGGACGCCGGCCGGCTACGTGCCGATCGTGAGCGAGTACGACCGGCGGGTGCTCCACGGCGGCCGTTTCCTTGTCGCGCTCCGCACGGCCTACAGCGAGCGCGTCGTGGAGGCGGTCACCCGCCGCCTCCGCGGCACCGCCCGCCGCACGGTCGAGGGCAGCGTGGTCAAGATCGCGGTCCGCTACTGAGCGAGGGGGCGCGCATGCCAGAGATCGAGTTCACCATCGACCCCGAGACGGGGGCGCTGACGCTGCACGTCACGGGCGTTCCCGGCCCGGCCTGCGACGACGTCGCCAGACTGGCGAAGGAGCTGCTGGGCGAGCCCGGCGTCGAGCGCCAGACGTCCGAGTACCACCTCCGACCGCGGGTGCAGCCACAGGTTCGGCCGAAGACGGGACGGTGACTGAGCTCGCCTGGACCCTCGATCCGGCGACGGGCGAGCTGGTCCTGGAAGGACTGACAATGGAGGAGGCGTCGGCGCTCGCCGGCGACCTCCTCCCACCGGCCCGCGAGGTCGACTGCGCCCGGCCGCTCGCCGCGGCCGCGTCGAATGACGGCGACCCGGCGCTGCGTGTCGCCCGCATCTACCACGGCTTGCTGCTCGACGGACCGGGTCGTCGGAGCGTGGCGCAGCTCCAGGGCTGCCCGATCCGCTGCCCGGGCGTCATCTCCCGTCTGGCCGATGCGGCCGGGGGAGCAGCGCGGCCCTCTGCTCGAGCTGCGCATCCCTGGCACCGGGATGGCGCCCGCCGACCGCAACGCGGAGAGCGCCGGCGCTGTGGAGGCGCTGAACGGACGCATCGTCTCGCTGGGTGGAACGCTCGGCCCGCGGCCGGCAGCACTCCCGCGCGACGAGCCAGCCATGGATGGAGACGACCGTGCCATACCTGACCGTCACGATCGACGAGCGTACCGGCGCGGTCCTCGTCGAGCACCCGGAGCGCCTGGGGCGGCCACCTCGTGAGGAGCTCGAGCACCTGCTCGGCCCCGGACAGGATCTGGGGTGTGCCCGCCCGACCGGCCTCCGGCACCTGCCGCCGGCGACGCACGCTGAGCTTGCTAGTCAGTCCTGCCTGCGAACATCCGGCTACTACCACGACTCGCTGGTCGAGGGGCCGGGCCGCCGGTCATCGGTCCTGCTCGGCGGCTGCGACCTGGCGTGCCACGGGTGCTGGGTCCCGCACCTGCACCCCGCCGAGGCGGGGGTCCTGGTGCCGGTCGAGCGCCTGGCCGACGCCTTGCTGGACGCCGCGTACCGGCGCGATGGCGTTAGCATCCTCGGGGGCGAACCATTCCTGCAGCCCGACGGCCTGCTCGCCCTCGTGCGAGCACTCCGAACCAGGGGCTGCCCGCACATCGTCTGCTACTCCGGACGCACCTACGAAGCGCTGCGCCGGCGGGCGCTCGCCCGGCCCGCGATTGGTCACATCCTGGACGAGATCGAGGTTCTGATCGACGGGCCCTACGTCGAAGCCCTGGCCGAGCGTGCCGGCGCCTGGACTGGCTCCGGGAACCAGCGCGTCATCGACCTGGTGGCCACCCGCGCGCGGGGCCTCGTCGTCCCCTGGCCGGGCGCGCATGACCGCGGCTAAGCTTCCCCAACTCTCGTGTTGTGGTGCTATGATTCCTCCGTTCGAGCCGTCGACCGGACTGCTGCCGGCCGGCATCCACGGGGCAACCTGGGAGGAGCTGGTGGCCCGCTTCGGGTGGACGCCGCATCGGCTGGCGCTGCTGGCCGGGCTCAAAGCGGCGCTGGATGCGCTACGGCTCGCCGGCTGCCAGCGGGCCTACGTCGACGGCAGCTTCGTGACGGCGAAGGAGACGCCAGGCGACTTCGACGGCTGCTGGGAGACGAACGGGGTGGACCCCGCCCGGCTCGACCCCGTCCTCCTGACGTTCGACCGGCAGCGCCGCGCGCAGAAGGCGACGTTCGGCGGCGTGCTGTTCTTCGCTGACGGGCCCGCCGACCCCGCCGGGACGGCCTTCGTCGACTTCTTCCAGCGCGACCGCTCGGGGCGACCCAAGGGCATCGTCGCGCTCGACCTGCGAGCCCTGCCATGATCGCCAATGAGCTGCAACGTCGGGTGACCCAGACCGCCATCCGCGAGTTCGAAGAGGCGCTAGCGCGCCTGGACGCGGATGCCGGGGACCGCCCGGAGTGGGTCCGCACGGGGCTCCGTGCGGGGATGGAGAGCCAGCTGGCCGACCTGCACCAGGAGCTGGCGGACTACGAGGCCCTCCGCTCCGGCCGGGTGCGTGTGCTGGAGCTCGACTCGCTCGTCCAGCTGCCCGAGGCCCTGATTCGCGCGCGGATCGCGGCCGGCCTGAGTCAGAAGGAGCTGGCTCGCCGCCTGGGGCTCAAGGAGCAGCAGGTCCAGCGGTACGAGGCGCGGCGCTATGCCGGGGCCAGTCTCGAGCGCATCCAGGCCGTCGCCGACGCGCTGGGCGTCGAGATCCACGAGCGCGTCCTGTTGCCTGGCGCGGCGGGGTCGGCTCCCGATCCAGAGGCAGGATCCTAACTCGGCGGCACCGCCAGCGTACTGGAGATAACGGACTGCTCCGTGCCCGAGACCTGCGATCCGGCCGGGGGGCCTCGGCATCGCCACCGCCGTCGCTGCCTTGCTCGATCGGGCCGCAGGCACGATTGTGCACGTTGGAGACGCTCACTTCCCTCCTTGCCCCAGCCGATCACGATGGCCCGCACGCTGAGCGTTGCCGGCGCCGCTCCGTGACCATCTGCAAGACCTGAGGTCCTGGGGCTGGGCCGCTGCGCGTGGCGCGATCCGAGCCAGGGGCGCCGAACCAGGACCACGTCGCCGCGGTGCTCGGACAGCGCCACGGCTCTGGCAGCGACGGCGATGCGGCTCTGGGTCGTCATCGTCCCGCCCCGCCGCGCGGTGATTGACCGCGTGCTGCTGTTCGCCGCCGCGGAGGCGGAACAGGCCGAGGCGCTGGCCGGCGCGTTCTACCGCGGGAACCGGACGACGCCGGAGCGGTATCGCTTCTCGGCCCGGCCGATCACGGAGATCGGCGGCCCGGCGGAAGCTCGGTAGCGGGTCGTCCTGCAACCCCTCGACGCCATCCCCTGAGAGCCTCCCGCCGCGACGGCGAGACGACCGTCGCGCGGTGCCACGCCGACCCGGCGTGCCGCTGGGGCCCCACGGCACGCCGGGCACCGCTCCGGTCGAGCGCGCCACTGGCGCGCTCGACCGCCGATGACCAGCAAGGAGATGCGCATGGACCTGACGCTTGACCAGGCCACGCTCAGCCGCGCGCTGCGACTCATCGCCCGCGTCGTCCCCACCCGGTCGACGCTGCCGATCCTCCAGACGGTCCTGCTCGCCGCCGAGGCGGGCCGCCTCCGCTTGACCGCCACCGACGGCGAGCTGGCCCTGGCCACCGCCGTGGCGGCGAACGTCACTACCCTGGGGCGGGCGGCGATCCCGGCCCGCTTACTCGGCGAGTACGTCGCCCAGCTACCGACCGAGCCGCTGCGGCTGGCCCTCGACGAGAGCGGCCGTCACCTCCGGGCCCGCTGCGGTCGGTTCGCGGCCACCCTCGCCGCTGCGAATCCTGAGGACTTCCCCGTCCTCCCGGCCGCCGACGAGTCCGCAACCGTCGACCTGGATGCCCGCCGGCTTCGGCGGGCGATCGACCGCGTCGCCTTCGCGGCGGCGCGCGACGCGAGTCGACCGGTCCTGACGGCCGTCCTCTTCGACTTCGGACCGGACGGCCTGACCCTCGCGGCGGCCGACGGCTTCCGGCTGGCCCGCGCGCGGCTGCCGGAGGCGGCGGGCGCCGGGCGGCAGCTGCTCGTGCCGGCCCGCGCCGTGGCCGAGCTCGGCCGGCTGCTGGCCGAGGCCGAGGTGGCGCGCCTCATCCTCACGCCCGACGAGCACGGCGCGTTCCTGAGCGTCGGCGAGACGACCCTGTTCGCCCGCCTGATCGACGGGGCGTTCCCGGACGTCGAGCGGGTCATCCCGCGCGACGCGCGGACTCGCGTCACGGTGGACGCGGTGAGCTTCCGCCAGGCCGTGCGCGTCGCCGGGTTGTTCGGCTCGGACGGCCAGGTCCGGCCGGTCGTGCTCGAGGCCGGGCCCGAGCGGCTCCACCTGCTCTCGCGCGGCGACGAGGTCGGCGAGGCCGAGAGCGAGCTGCCCGCGACGGTGGAGGGCGATCACCAGGCGGTCGCGCTCAACACCCGCCTGCTCATCGACCTCCTCGAGTCGACCGACGGATCGCGCCTGGAGTTGTCCTGGTCGAGCCCGCAGGCACCGGTCCTCGTGCGCGAGGCCGACGCGGCCGGGTCGGACGACGTCTGGGTGGTCATGCCGCTCCACGACCCGGCCCTCACGCGGCCGCAAGCCCAGGCCGCCTGAGTGGCGTCGGAGGCGGGCGACTTGCCGAGCCACCCGCCTCCCTCTTGCACCTGGAGCATCACCATGCAACGCGAGACGCTCGAGCCGGCCGGTGCTCGTTGGCCCCGGCCGGCGGATGCCTGCGGCTGTGCCCCGCCCACCTCACCGAAAGACGAACGGACCACAGCGTCCATCGAGCCGCTGGTGGGGTCCGAGACCGTCTCCGACGAGCCGGCGCCGGAGCCGGGGCCCACACCCGACGACTCGGTCCCGCGTCGGACGCTGAAGGTCGTCTTGACGCTCCAGCCGCTGGACGATCGCGAGTACCGCGCCCTGCTGGCGGTCGCGGCCGACGGCTGCGACCCGATCCTGCGGTCAGCCACGGTGGACGGCTTGCCGGCCGCGCTCGACCGGGTGCCGGCCTTGCTGGCCGAGGCCGAGGCGCACTGGCAGGCCCGACCGCGTAACCCGACGGTCGCCGGGCCGGCCGTTGGCCGGGCAGCCCCGAGCCGACGGCGCGCGAACCCGGTCGACGACCCGTCGCCCGAGACCACGTCGCCTGTCTGCCAGTCAGCGACCGCGCCGCCAACGGGCGCAGACGCCCCGCCCACCCCGGCCGGCCCCGTCCCGCCGCGGAAACGAGCGGCGGGCGACCAGCTCACCCTGTTCGGGTGATGAAGCTCGGATGATCGCGTAGGAGGCCTGCCATGCCACGCATCTTCGTCTACGATGGCCGCCAGTTCCCGGATCCGGACCCGGTCCTCTCGGTCGAGGACGTCCGCAAGCAGCTCGCCGACTTCTTCCCGGAGCTCGCCAACGCCGAGACGCGCGAGGAGCGGCGCGGCGAGGACGAGACCCGCTACACCTTCACCCGCCGGATCGGGACCAAGGGCCGGCGGCGCGCCACGGTGGTGGAGATCCTCCGCCGGGTGCCCGAAAAGCGGCTGGCCGTCTTCGCGCTGGCGGGCGAGCTGGTCGGCCCGGACGGCGAGCTCGACGTCGACGCCGCGGCGGCCCGCCAGCCGGAGGTGAACCTGGCGACCGCCGAGGCCGAGTCGTATTCTCGGGCCACCCAACAGGCGGTCCGGGCGCTCCGCGAGCTTCGCCCGCGGTGATCGTCCGCCCGAGTGCGCTCGGGCAGGCCCTGCGACGGGTGCCGGTGCGACCGGCGTCCGTCGCCGCCCTGCTCGACGGCTACGCCGCCCAGCTCGAGTTCCGCCGGATCGTCGCGAGCCTCTTCCCCGACGAGGCGGAGGGGATCCTGGCCGCCCGTCAGCCGGGCGCGACCCGCGAGCAGGCCCGCGTGGCGGCGTTCCTGGGCCGGGTGCAGGCCGAATGGCTTCCGGTCTACGAGCTCGAGGAGTACGCGCAGGTGGTGGCCGGCATCCCGTTCGTCCGCAACGGCTGGGGCTACGACCGCGTCCACGACCTGGACCTGCGCCCCGGCGAGCTGCTGCTGTCGGCGCTCTGCGCCTCGGCCTACGACGACGCCCTCCGCCTGCCGCTCCTCGACGCCGCCGAGGCCCACGTGCCCGCCGACCTGCTGGCCCGGATTCCGGCCGGGGGGCTGTCCCCAGCCGACCTGCACGCCCGACTCGACGGCACGCCGTACGTCGCGCTCGCCGAGTTCGCCGACTGGCAGTGGGGCCAGACCGAGACCGTGTTCCTCGACCTCGACGACGAGCTGGAGGTCGACGACGCCGCGTGGAGCCGCGAGAACATGGACGAGCTGGCCGTCCAGTGGCGTCGGGCCGAGGGCATCCTCGACCGCGTCGTCGCCCTGACGCGCTGGCTCGAGGCCGACCCGCCGGCCCGCTTCGCCGCGCTGCTCGACGCCGCCCTCGACGGAGACGCCCACCTCGACTACCGACGCGCACGGAGGTCCTATGCCTGCGAGATCACCCCGGACGGGCTCGTCCCGATCCGGCCCGACGAGCCCGAGCCCGTCGCCCTACCGATCGGCACTGCCGACTGACGTCGAGCTGGAGGAGGATCCCCTGCGGCTCCGCCTCGACTTCCACGACGAGACGGTGGTGCTCCACGACTACGCCGACGGCGTCGCCCGGACCCGGGTCGTCTCGGCCCTCGACGTGGCCCATGCCCTCGCCCGCGAGCTGGACCTGACGAGCGGCCTGCTCCCGCCGGAGGCGCTCTGGTGGGCGAAGACGGCCGGCGGGACCCGCGTCGCCCTCTGGCGGGAGCCGCGGGTCTGGACGGTGCGGCTGCGCGAGAGCTACGACGCGCCACCCCGACGCCTGCGACTGCCGATGCCGGGCCTCGTCTTCGTGTGCCTGCCGGCCCGCCAGGCGCCGTACGTCTTCGCGGCCGCGCGCCGCCCGCGGACGCCCGACGACCAGCTCTACCGCTGCCCGACCTACAACGTCTTCCCGAGCGGCCGGGTCTGCACCGGCTCGCACGCCTTCCCGGCCGACCCGGGGAAGGTGCCGGAGGAGTTCTTCCGCTCCTACTTCTCGGCGACCGGCGACACCGGCCGCGGCAAGTCGCGGCGCTTCCCCGACGACGTCGGCCAGTTGTGGGCGGAACTCCACCGCCGGCCGACCTTCCCGCTCGACGACCTGGTGCCGCAGCTCACCGTCGCCGACGCCCTCCGGATCGGGGACTAGCGATCGTGCTGGTCGACTACCTGGTCGCCCGCGACGGCCCGCCGCCTCGGCGGGGGCTGGCCTACGACTACGTCCTGGCCGGCGACGGGCTGTACCTCGTCGCCGAGAACGACGCCCTCGCCGTCCGCGTGCCGGTCGCCCGCTGCGCAGTGCGGGGGCTGCGGTCACTCTACCCGTCATGCACGCTGAAGCACGGTCGACTGCCCCAGGCGGCCTGGGAGACGATCGTGGCGATCGCCGAGGCCCGCCGCCTGGACGGTCGCGAGGTGCTGCTGGTTGCCACCCGCGACGAGCTCCTCGGGTACCGCCTCGTCCGCCCGCCCCAGCTGGCCGGCCCGACCGGGGTCGTCTACCGCCCGCCGAGCAACGCCGTCCTCGAGATCCATTCCCACTGCGAGTATCCCGCCCGCTTCAGCGCGACCGACGACCGCGACGAGCAGGGCCTGCGGGTGTACGGCGTGCTCGGCCGCCTCGGGACGGACCGCCCCGAGGTCGCCCTGCGGGTCGGCGCCTACGGCCACTTCCTGCCGCTGCCCTGGGAGGCGGTCTTCGCCGGCGACCGGGGTGCCTTCCGCGACGCCCAGTTCGCGCCGGCGGAGGAGGCGGAGGGGGCCGATGGGCTACCTGATTGATCCGCTCGGCGAGCCCGGGCCGCCGGGCCGCGGGGAGCGCGGGGCGACGGTCGTGCTGGTCGGGTGCGGCGGGACCGGCGGCTTCCTCGCCGAGGCCGTCTGCCGGCTGCTGATCGGCTTGCCCTCCTACGTCTACCTGGTCGACCCTGACCGGGTAGAGGACCACAACGTCGCCCGCCAGGCGTTCGACCGCCGCGACGTCGGCCGCTTCAAGGCCGAGGTGCTGGCCGAGCGGCTCGCCCACCGCTTCCGGCGGGAGGTCGGCTACTCGGTGCTGCCCTACGACCGCGAGCTCCACGCCCGCGTCTTCGCGGGGGCCGGCGGCCTCCGGCTCCTGATCGGCTGCGTCGACAACGCCGCTGCTCGCCGCGCGATCGCCGCGACGCTCGATCATCCTCAATGGGGTCCCGGCGGCTCTCGCTCGGTCTGGTGGCTGGATAGTGGGAATCTCCGCAACGCAGGGCAGGTGCTGCTCGGCAACGCGACGCGGGCCGACGAGCTACGCGGGGCCTTCCTGCCGGCGCTCGGAAACTGCCGGGCGTTGCCGGCGCCGAGCCTCCAGCGGCCGGACCTGCTCGACGCGCCGCCCGCGCCGCGACCCGCGCCGGACTGTGCCGAGGCGGTCGCCGAGGGCGAGCAGGGCGCGACGATCAACCAGGTCGTCGCGGCGATCGCGGCGGGCTACGTCGAAAAGTTGTTGGCCGGCACCTGCGCCTGGATGGCGTCGTACTTCGACCTCGACGACGGGACGCTCCGCTGCGTGCCCGCCGACCCGAAGGCGGTGGCCGAGATTGCCGGACTGCACCCGAACGCCGTCGCCCGGCCGGCGAGGCCGGCGAGGCCTGGTTGACAGCCGGCTGACGCGCGCCTCGACGCGGCCGGCGAGGCTGGTCGGAGCTTCTGGCCGCTCACTTCACCCATCGGAGGTAGCTAATGGCGATGTCTGTCACGATCCCCTCGACGACGCCTAAGGGGGAGCCTCTGCCCATCCTGCAGGCCGGCGGCTTCACGGCGACCGTCGACGCCTTCGCCTGGGAGCCTGACCCCGACCCGGCCGCCCGCCGGATGCAACTCTGGTTCCTCTCGCTGCTCGGGCCGCGGCAGGCTCTCAAGGCGCTCTGGGCGCGCCTGCTCAAGGGCGAGCCGGCGACGCTCAGCCGGGAGGCGCTCGGGCAGGCGCATGTCTGCGTGCTGGCGCCCGAGGGACCCCGGACCTGGCGCGCCTACACCGCCAGCCTGACGGCAGCGGCCGGCCACCAACTGGTGCTGCTACCCGAGACGGCCCGGTACGCGGCGGCGCGCGAGGACTTCCTGCTCCTGCCGCGCGCCGAGGCGGAGGCTCCGCTGCTCCACTGCCGCTTCCTCGACCGCCGGGTGGACCTGCCACTCCACGCGGGCTGGCACGGCTGGCTCTGGGAGCGGGCGGTCCGGAGAGGTGAGGCGACCGCGCTGGAGGCCGAGGGCATCCGGGCCTACCGCTGCGCACCCAACGTGGATGCGCTCGCCGCCGACCTCTCGGCCGCCGTCCGGAGCGGTCGCCTGCGGGTGCCCGACGGGACGGAGGGGGATCGCGGTGGCGCGCCTCGCTAGCCAGGCCGTCGCCGGCTTCTTCCCGACCCCGCCCGGGGTTGTCGCGGCGCTCGGCCACCACTTGACCGCCGCGGCCGGGGGCGCGAAGCGGGTCGTCCGCGTGCTCGACCCGTGCGCCGGGACCGGCGAGCCCGCGGCGACGCTCGCGCGGGCGCTCGGCGGCGAGAGCTACGGCATCGAGCTCAACGCCGAGCGGGCCGAGCAGTGCCGCGCCCGCCTCGACCACCTGCTCGCCACCTGCGCCTTCTCGGTCCGGCTGGCCAACGGGGCGTTCTCGCTCCTGTGGCTGAACCCGCCGTACGACGCGGACGACGAGGGGCGTCGCCTCGAACACGCGTTCCTGACCGCCCTCTCGCGGGCGCTCTGTCCGGGCGGCGTGCTGGTCTTCCTCATCCCCCAGGCGCGCCTGGCCGTCTCGGCCCGGTACCTGGCGGCGCACTACACCGGCTTCCGGGCCTACCGCTTCCCCGACCCCGAGTTTGCCGCCTTTCGCCAGGTCGACCTGCTAGCGACGAGGAAGGCCCGGGCGACGCCCGACCCGCAGGCGCAGGCCCGCCTGGAAGCGTGGAGCGGCGCCGGGCTGCCGCCGCTTCCCGACGGGCCGGACGGGCCGCCGGTGGTGGTGCCCGCCCTCCCGCGAGCGGACGTCCTGTTCGCCCCGCTCGCCTTCGACCCGCACCATGCCGCGCAGGAGGCGCGGCGGCGCGGCGTCTGGGCGCAGCCCGCCTTCGCCGAGCAGCTCTGGCCGACGGAGGAGCGCCCGGTGCGGCCGCTGATGCCCTTGCGGCGCGGCCACCTGGCGCTGCTGATCGCCGCGGGGCTGCTGAACAACGTCGTGCTGCGCCAGGGCGGCCGGCGCGTCCTGGTGAAGGGCCGCGCCCGCAAGGAGCTCGTCCCGGTCGAGAGCGACGAGCCCGACACCGAGGTCGCGTGCGAGGTGCTGCGCACCTCCGTCGTCGTCCTAGACCTCCACTCGGGCGCGCTGGAGGTCGTCGAGCAGGGCGGCGCGGTCGAGCCGGAGCAGAGGGCGGCGTGAAGCTCCGGGAGTTCCTGGACGCCTATCGCGACGCGATCGAGGACGCCGTGGTGCGGACCTACCCGCCGCTCTACGACGCCGACACGCGCCGCGCCCGCGGCTTCGACCTCCACCGACTCCTCCGCCGGCCGCTCGGGGGGCAGGCCGACGCGATCCGCGCTACCGCCCTGTCGCTCCGACGCCAGCCCGGCACGATCCTCGTCGGCGAGATGGGCTGCGGGAAGTCCACGATCGCGGCAGCGGCGGCTTACCTGGCCGACTGCCGGCGGGTGTTCGTCCTGAGCCCGCCGCACCTGGTCCGCAAGTGGCGGCGGGAGATCGAGCGGACCGTCCCGGGCGCCCGGGTGGCGATCGTCCGCTCGATCCGGGACCTTGAGGGCACCCGCGCGCTCGGCGGGGCGGTCCAGTTCGTGGTCTGCTCGCGCGAGCAGGCCAAGCTCGGCTACCGCTGGCGGCCGGCCGCGGTCACCCGGCTCGCGCGCGGCCCGGGCGGGGCGGCGGTGCTCGACCAGACCGGCACCGTCGCCCGCCTCCACTGCTGCCCGACGTGCTTCGCGCCGATCGTCGATGACGAAGGCGTGCCGCTCGCGTGGGCCGACCTGGAGCAGAAGAAGCGACGCTGCGACCCGTGCGGCGGCGCGCTCTGGGAAGCTGACCGGACCGGTCCCCGTCGGATCCCCCTCGCCGACTACCTGCTGCGGCGGATGCGCGGCCACTTCGACCTGCTCATCGCCGACGAAGTGCATGAGCTGAAAGGGCGAGGGACCGCGCAGGGGCTGGCCGGGGCGGCGCTGGCCGAGGCCTGCCCGCGGACGCTCGTCCTGACCGGCACGCTGCTGGGCGGCTACGCCTCGACCCTCTTCCACCTGCTCTACCGCTTCAGCCCGGCGATCCGGACGGAGTTCGCCCACGGCGAGGAGGCCACGTGGGTGGCGCGCTACGGCTACCTGGCCCGCATCACCAAGCGCGACCCGGACGCGCGCGTCGACGACGGGCGACGGTCCAAGCGGCGGACCTACCAAACCCGGGTCGTCGAGAAGCCAGGCGTCACCCCGCCGATCCTCTTCCACCTGGTCGGCAACACCGTCTTCCTGCGGCTGCGGGACGTCGCCCGGCACCTCCCGCCTTACGAGGAGCAGGTGCTGCTGGTCCCGCTTGATGAGGCGGCCACCACCGAAGAGCCATCCCAGGCAGGCTGCTACCGACGGCTCGCGGCCGACCTGCGCTCCGCGGTGCAGCGGGCGCTCAGGGCGGGCTCGAAGCGCCTGCTCGGCACCTACCTCCAGGCGCTCCTTTCCTATCCAGATGCCTGCACGCGCGAGGAGGTCGTCCTCGACCCGACGACGAACGAGGTGCTCGCCCACGCGCCCGCCCTGCCGGACGACCGGCTCTACTCCAAGGAGCGGGCGCTGGTGGACCTCGTGCGGCGGGAGCGCGTTCGCGGCCGCCGCGTGCTCGTGTACGTGACCCACACCGGGCTCCGGGACATCACCCTGCGCCTGCGCGCGATCCTCGAACGGGCCGGCTTCGGGGTCGCCGTGCTGAAGGCGGACACCGTGGCGGCCGAGCGGCGCGAGGAGTGGGTCGCCGCCCGCGTGCGCGAGGGATTGGACGTCCTCCTCACGAACCCGCGCCTCGTGCAGACCGGGCTCGACCTGGTCGACTTCCCCAGCGTCGTCTGGGCGGAGGTCGACTACTCGGTGTATGTCCTGCGCCAGGCCAGCCGGCGAAGCTGGCGGATCGGGCAGCGTCACCCGGTCGAGGTCACATTCCTGACCTACGCGGGGACACTCCAGGCCGAGGCCCTGGCGCTGGTCGCGGCCAAGACGCGCGCCTCGCTGATGGTTGAGGGCGAGCTACCCGAGGACGGGCTGGCCGCGCTGGAGGGCGACGGCGGCGACGTCTACCTGGCGCTGGCGCGGCGGCTCGCCGAGCCGGGCGACGGCGAGGGCGGCCGGGCGCACTCCCTCGAAGCGTTGTTCGCCGAGGCACGCCGGAGCGAGGACGAGGCGGACGAGCTGCTGGTGGAGGTCGGCTGGGATGGCGCGGAGGGCGCGTCGGAAGCGACCGCATCACCGGCCCGATCGGGACCCGGGGCGACGGATGCGCTGCCGCTGTTCGCATCCGATCTGGTCCGATATCCGTCGGCGTGCTCGCCATCGGCGAGCACGAGGATGACGCTAGAGGAACTGGCCTGCCTCCTTCGGCGTCCGAAGCCTCGACGGAAACGCGTGCCGGAGGGGCAGCTGGGCCTGTTCAGCAGCTAGTCGAAGCACCACTGTCGATGGACAGGCCGACGCATGTGGGCTGGGAGAGCAGTCCCCGGCTCACATGCGTCGGCCCTTTTCTTTGTCCGCGATGTTGCGAATTAGTGATAAGATACAGGCACCGCCCACATGAAAGCGTTGATGCTATGGTCAGAACCGCCCAGGCATGAATCGAGGCGTGTACAAGGGCAGTAAATACGCGGACATGCACACATGCGGCAGCAGCAGAGCGGCGCGTCAACGAGGTCGGGGCAGACATGCAACCACCGCGCCGGCGCCATTGCGTTCAGCGTTGCGCCTGCTCCTCATACCCCCCACGATCGTGGCCCCCGTGCATGAACAGGTGCATGAGTGGGCAGAGCAGAACGAAGGCGAATGGGAGGGCGGCCAGGACGTGCTCAGTGTGCTGTGTCGCCGTATAGACGGCTGCCAGCACGACTGCCGCCATCGCGAGGAGGCCGGTGGGTGACCGCAGCCACGCGCGCCAGCTCGTCGATTCCGTCGGTCTCATGCTCGATCTCCTCTCGATCGCTGCCGGGCATTGCTGCGAGCTGACGTCCATGTTTCCGCCGCCAGGCTGCCGGCCGGCAGCGACTCTCGTGTGATTGACGTCTATGCCGCAGCCGGGATCGCGGTCGCCAGAGCCGGCTGGTGCTTCAGGCAGGTGTGTTGCCATGAGTGCCTCGTGAGGGGACCCCGAATGGCCGTCTCGTCGGGGTCAGTATCGGATCGCCACCCGGGACGGGGCTGAGTGAGGCTTGATGAACACGTGAGCGATCGGGCGCGGACTCAGCGCGGTTCTGGCGCACTGGCGTCGAAGCCGGCGTGGCGCACCGCGGCGACGAGGCGGTCGTGCGTGGTGGAGCCGGGATCAAGCTCCACGTAGGCCATCTCCGTCAGCGGATTGACGTACGCGCGCAGGACGCCCGGCGTGCCCTCGAGCGCCCGCTCGACGCCGAGCGCACCACCGCCACCGCAGGACAGACCGTAGATCGCAAGAGTCACGCGTTGGCACGAGGTGGCCATGGTGAGGCTCCACAGAAGGACTCGGCGGGCAGCCGATCCTGGATCCGGTCACGCGGAGCTGTCCACGATCGGCGCTCGGCCTGCGCCTACTATCGCGAACGCCGCTGAGCGAGGGCTGAATCGCGCCTGAGTATTCCCTGAGCGTCTCCAAAAAGGGAGGCATGACGAAGGGGCCGGTCCGTCTAGACCGGCCCCTGATGGCAGCGCTGCCGACGTCGGTTACAGGTTGTACCAGGCGGCGAGCCACTGGTTGAACGACTGGATCTCGCCGGACTGGTCCTCGACGATCTTCCGCGCCAGCGTGCGCAGCTCCTCGTGCGTGGCCCGCTCGGCGGCCAGCCGCGCCATCGTGATCGCCCCCTCGTGGTGCGGGATCATCATCGCCATGAACGTGGCCTCCAGGCGTGGGCCGGCGAGGCCGGTTATCATGCCCATCATCTCCATGCCCATGCCGGAGCACTGGTCCATCGGCATGCCGCTGCCCTGACCGGGCGTCTGCCCTTGCCCCATGCCTGGCATCATGCCCTGGCCCTGGCCGGGCATCATGCCCTGATTGCCCGCTCCGTGCATGCTCTCGTGCATGCCGGGCATCATGTGCCCGCCCTGGCCCATGCCGGAGCCCATGCCCTGGCCCGGCTGCATCATCGGCATCGGCTGGTCGATCCCGTACCAGTCCCGCAGCCAGGTCCGCATCTGCTCGATCTCGGCCGTCTGGCTGGTGATGATGCTGCGCCCGACCGCCTTGAGCTCGTCGTGGACGGCCCGCTCGGGGATCGGCTGGGCCATCATCACGGCCATCGCGTGGTGCATGATCATCTCGCGCAGGAACGCTTTCTCGAACTCCTCGCCACCGAGCGTGTCGAGGGTCTGCGCGCGGGCCGGCGTGAGCCACCAGGTCGTCCCGACCACGAGCGCCGCAACCGCGGCCAGAGCAACAAGCCATCGTTTCATGGGGGCTACCTCTACGATCCGGAGCGTCGCGCCCCGGTGATGGGAGGCGGGGGGCCTCTCCCGGAGTGTAGGCGAGCCACCTGAGGGCGGCCTAAGCGCAGGCTGAGGGCTGGCTGAGGGCCGAGCGCGAACGCCCGGCCCTCGCTCACCACGCCGGGCGGGGACCGTCGGCGGTCACGCGACCGCTCGGACCGGCGGCTCAGCCCCCGCACCTCGGGAGATGAGCCGGCGCGCCAGGGCGTTGTAGAGCCAGGCGTAGAGGGCAGATCCGAGCGCGGCAGCGGCGGCGATCTCGATCAGGCCGATCGTCACGCCGAGGACGGACCAGCTGAAGCCCGGGAAGATGGCGACCCAGCGATCCAGCTCGTACATCGCCCAGCCCGGAAAGACCAGCCGGAACGCGACGCAGACGAGGTAGAGGATCACCGCGAACGCTGTCGTGGTGGAGCTGACGAGCAGGATGTCAAGGCGTCTCATCATGTCGCTCCTTTCGGCTTCCTGTGACCTGCTGCGACCGTCGCTCTCCTGCTCGGGTCGCTCACCGAGCGCCGAGCGAGGCGGACATGCGGTCGGCGTAGGCCACCATCCGACCGCCGGTCGCTTCGAGGCCGTGACCGGCGCGGCGGAGCTCCTCCGTCGCGGCGAGCAGGTCGGGCAGGTTCCGCGCTGTGCCGGCGTGGCGGACGGCCATGTCGCTGACCGCCTCGCTCATCACGTGGGCGTGCCAGCGCATCGCCTGTCCTTCGCCGACCATGGCCTGGCCGTTCTGGCGGAGTGCCCGGAGGTCGGTCGCCGACGCTCGCTCGGGGACGTGGCGCATCGCCTGGGCCGTCCGCGTGAGCTCTCCCCACGTTCCCTGGCGGGCCAGCTCGGCGGGGGGCGTCGCCAGATTGGCCGGCGAAAGCGGGTCCATGCTCATCCAGCGTCCGCCCGTCAGGAGTCCCGCTCCATCGTCGAGCCAACGCTGCCCATCCGCGGTCATCGCGGCGTCGGCGCGCTCGCTCCCCTCGGCCAGCATCGCCCGACCGTGTGTCTGCATGACGGTCGCCACGCGATCCATCGCGCGTGCGCCGTCGACCATCGAGACGGTGACGGGCGATGCCGGTGCGTCGTTCGCGGTACGGACCAGCACCAGGCCGAGACCAGTCACCGCGACCACCGCGGCAAGGACACTTCCTCCGTTGCGGAGACGCCTGCCGATCATGTTCGCCCTCCTTCCTCTGCGCTGGCTCCGACACGTGGCCGGTGCGCGACCGCGTCCGGTCCGTGGCACGCCTTCGACCGGGGCGCTCCCGCGCCCTGGCTCATCGGCTCGCCATCCTGGCGCGTACCGGAGCGCTGGTCTGACGGGGACGTCCCCGTCGACGGGCTGGGATGCCGGTCGTGGCTCATGCCGCACCCAGCCGCGCGATGCATCAGGAGCATCGCCCCGAAGA
This sequence comes from Chloroflexota bacterium, assembly GCA_020850535.1. Taxonomy (NCBI): domain Bacteria; kingdom Bacillati; phylum Chloroflexota; species Chloroflexota bacterium. The sequence continues at coordinate 48,760 of JADZEM010000068.1, read as the reverse complement.
GAACCGCGAGCATCAGCCAGCTCGCGTTGGCCTGCACGAACTGGACGATCTCCGACACCACCAGGCCTCCTCCGCACGCTCTCTGCTCTGAGTGTCCGGCCGGTTGCTGAGGCTGCGCTGAGGCAGGCCTGTGGTCTTGGTGAGGATCGGCGGCCACGCGGCGTGCCGTGTAGCGGACGGCCTTCGCGAACCGGACCGCGCCGACCTCAACACGGTGCCTGCCCGGGCCCGAGGGGCGGTGTGTGGTCAGGCCGACCGGCAGACCTGGACTCGCTCGGCTTCAGTTGCAGCGGCAATCGCGTGGTCGAAGACGGCCAGCAGGTCGGCGTGGGCCGTGCGACCCGGCCTGTCGTTGACCCAGCGGACCGATCGCTTGAAGAGCGCGGCGGCGGCCATCTCCAGCAGATTGACGGCGCGGACGAAGGCGGCCGGATCGTCGGCGACGCGGAGCAGGGCCCCGAGCGCGCACCACTGGATCGCCGCCGGCTCCGTCGCGGACACCGGGCGGTAGTGTCGGTCGCGAGCCGTCACGTCCCGCGTCCAGCGGCGACGGTCGGCGATGAGGGCCCGCGCCCGGAGCAGGATGTCGCGTGTCGGTGATGTCGTCACGATGCCTCCGTACGCTGCCGAACCGGCTGGCGGCTCACGAGAGCCGCGCGCCCTGTCAGGGCAGCGCAGCGGCCCCACCTCCGCCGCGAGCGGGGGGCGGGCCGGGCGCACCCTGACAGGGCGCAGCGGCCCCGGGACGGACCTAGTGCCCCATGCCGGGCATGGTCTCCTCGTGCCCGGGCTCGTCGTCATGCGCGGGCGTGTCGTGTCGCGGCACGGCCAGGCGCACCTCCGCCGCCGGTGCCGGCGCCGGGGCGAGCGGCGAGAAGCTCACGCCGTTCGGCGCCCCGCCGGACGGGACGGTCGCCACGACCGTGCGCTCGATCAGGTCGACGACCGCCACGTCGTCGCCGTAGATGTTGGTGATGTAGGCGTGACGACCGGAGGGCTCGATGGCCACGCCGTGGGCCCCGCGCCCGGTCTCGATCGTGCTCGTCACGGCGAGCGTCGCGGCGTCCACGATCGAGACCGTCGTGCTCGGGGTCGCGCGGGTGCCCTGATTCGCGACGACGACCTCGCGGCCGTCCGGCGTCACGAAGACCTGGATCGGCCCGACGCCGACGCGGGTCGTGCCGGTCACCGTGCGCGACGCGACTTCGATCTTGACGAGCGCATCCTCGCCGCCGAGCGAGGCGTAGACCGATGCCCCGTCGGGCGAGAACCCGACCTGGACCGGAGCCTGCCCGACCTCGATCTCGGCGACGCGCTCGTTTGTCTGCGTGTCGATCACGCTGAGCGTCGTGCCTTTCGCGTTCGCGACGTAGACCCAGCGACCGTCCGGGCTGGGGCGCAGACCGTGCGGGTAGGCGCCAACCGGGATCGTCGCGACCGTCTGCATGGTCGCGGCGTCGATCGCGCTGACGGTGTTGTCGTCGCCGTTGGTGACGTAGGCCATGTTCCCGTCGGGCGTCACCACGACGTGGGCCGGGCTCTTGCCCGTCGGCGTCACCCCCCGCAGCTCGTAAGTTGTGCCGTCGATCTTCACCGCCAGGGCATCGTGGCCGCTCACCGCCCAGACCGTCCGCCCGTCCGGGGCGACCTGGACGTTGTGCGGCCCCTCGACGCCGATCAGCCGGGTCACCACCCGATTGGTCGACGCGTCGATCGCCGTGCGCCCGTTGCCCTCCTCCTCGGCAACCCAGACCGTGCCCTGCACGCCGGCGGTGGCCGGTGCCACTGGCTGCGCCTGTGCCTCGGCCTGGAGCCCCGTTGTCAGCACCGCCCCGATCACCAATCCAGCCAGGGTCAGCAGCGTGCCGGCGCCGCGCAGCAGCATGGTCTTCATCCTCATACCCGGTCTCCAACCCAGTGCTCGCCGGCCGAGCGCCTCGCCCGGCCGGTACGTCCACGTGCATGACGGTATCCGGGCAGCCTGTGGCCTGGCTGAGGCGCACCTGAGCGTTCGCTGAGAACCGCGGCGGCACCGATAAGGCGGTGAGGACGGCGGCTGCCATCTGCCCGTGCCGCGGGCGCTACAGGGTTTCGAGCAGGACGATGCCGAGCCCGATCGCCGTCACGCCGAGGCCGCCCTTGAGCGCCTCGCGATGGTGGAGCTGCCACCGGCCGAGCCGATTGAAGACCGGCCGCGAGCCGGCCAGCGCCAGCATGACCACGAGCGGCAGCACGAAGACCAGGTTGTAGAGCACCAGATAGCCAACGCCCTCCAGGTAGGTGGCCTGACTTGCGAGCAGGCCCAGCACCGCGAGGTAGACGGCGCCGGAACACGGCACGGTGCACAGGCCAACCAGCACGCCGGCCGCGAACGCCGCCGGTACGGTGGCCCGTGCACTCAGCGCCTTGAGGCGGCCGTGGAGGCCGGCCGGCACCGTCAGGCGCGAGCCCCACTCGGGTACCAGCGCCTCCTGGAGCGCCAGCAGTCCGAGGAGCATCGCCCCGACGGCCGCGGTCCGCCCGACCCAATGCGTCTGACCCAGCGAGGTGGCGAAGGAGAGGAGGCCGAGACCGAGGCCGAGGTAGGTGACGAAGATGCCGCCAACGTACACTAGGCCCAGCCGCCAGAGGAGCCAGCGGGCACCCGGGCCGGTCGCACTCGCGCGCTCGGCCAGGACGAGCGTCGCGGCAATGAACGTGAGCAAGACGGCGAACGCGCACGGGTTGATGCTGTCGATCAGCGCCGCCCCGAGGACCACCGGCAAGGTCAGGTCGAGTGCGCCCAGCGCGCCCATGGCGTCAGGCCGTGACGATGAGGACGCCCTGCATCGACGGGTTCTCCTTCCCGCCGCAGCAGACATCGCAATAGAAGGCGTACTCGCCGGGGGCCGCGGCGGGGATCTCCACAACCGACTCGCTGCGCGGCGCCACGCGTGCGTCAACCCGCAGCTCGGGGATGGCGAGCTGGTGCCAGCCGCCGCCATCGGTGTGATAGGAGCTATCCGGGTTGACGATCTTGACCCGGAGCGGCTGGCCGGCCGTCGCGCCGATCACTGGTGAGCTGAACCCGCCCATCGTGATCTGGACCGTCTTATCGGCCGGTCCGGCTGAGCCTCGCGCCGGGAACAGCAGTGCACCGGCCACGAGAACCGTCCCGATGGCGACGAGGGCGAATAACGCGATGCGAACGGGGAGTCGGCCGCGCCGGTGCCTGTCGGCATGGCAGGATTGCCTGTCTCGGTGCTTCGCGCGTGACATCACGCGTCCTCCGGATGGTCGGATCACGCGCGGAGCCCCGCTCCGGGCATGCGTCCGACGGTGTCGACGGTATCGTCGACCCTCGACCTGAAACCATGCTGAGGCTGGCCTGATGACTCGCTGTGGGAGTGCCCCGACCCGCCAACACCCGCGCGGTCAGGGCCGTTGAGAGCCCGGTTGTCACCCCTCCCGAGCCACGGCGATGGCTCGTCCGACCTCTCCGAGGCAGCAGCGGCCGGATGGATTGGCCGACTCGCACCGGCACAGCCCCTGTCGAAGACGCTCCTCGATAGCTGCGCGGATGGTGCTGCGGCCGTGTTGGCGGTGGTCATCGACGATCTGACGCCGGCTGACGTTCCAGCAGTAGCAGACCGGAACGGGATCCTCCGTCTCCTTGATCCCCACGCGCGTCGCTAGCTGAGCCTTCTCGATCAGCAGGCCGTCGGCGCCGACGTAGACGACATCGCACGTCGGCATGTCACAGAACCCCAGCGCCGTCTCGGGGAGATCGGCGAGGGCCGCGTGGGCCAGGACCGTCGAGCGGGAGACGGGAAGCGTGGGCCGCCCGGTCAGTGGGCAGACCGGTGCAGGAAGCGTAGGAGCGCAGCACGTCTCTGCCATAACACCCTCCCGGGTTCTTGTGGAGCAGGTACCGTGTCGTCACCTGGCCAACGGTGCGGGGCGACTTGCCCTCACGATCGTAGCCGTGTAGACAGATCCGGCCATACTGTACCGATGACCCCTCTGACAGGGCGGCTCGGCCGAGTCGCAGGCGCGTATGGCGAGGTGATCCGCGGTTGGCGGCCAACATCATCACACCGCTGCCCGTCGCCCTCGTGCTGCGCTTCGTCTACGGGCTCAAGACCTCAGCCGGCATCGTCGTGTTCAACTCCGTGGTGCAGGAGGCCGTGCCCGACTCCGTGCGCGGTCGCGTCTTCACCCTGCTGGACGTGACGTGGCACGCGACGCGGCTCCTGTCCCTGGCGCTCGGGGGACTGCTCGTCGACCGCGTTGGCATCCAACCGCTCTACTGGTCAGGCGGACTGGGACTGCTGACTTCCGGCGTCCTCGGAGTCCTCCTTCTCGGGCGGGAGCTGCTCACGAGCACACGGCGCATGGATCGCTAGCGCTTCGCCCGATCGGAGGATCTCATCCTGACGCGACCCCACGCTCTCAGCGAGCACTGCGAACGGCGCCAGGGATCCGTCGTGGGCATACGCTCGCCCGTCACTCGGTGTCGGAGCGGGGTGGTCCTGCGCGGGGGACCCGGAGTAGCCGCGCGGAGTTGGCCATGATCGCGACGTCGGGCAGGCTCTGGGCGGCCGCTGCCCACACCGGCGGCAACAGGCCGACGAACGCGAGAGCAATGCCGATGACGTTGTACGCGGCCGTGAAGCCAAGGTTTTGGCGGATCACGCGCGCCGAGCGCCGGCCGAGGCGAATCGCCTCCGGGACCATCGCCCAATCGTCGCGCATCAGCGCCACATCTGCCGCCTCGATCGCCACGTCGGTCCCGGCCGCGCCCATCGCCACGCCGACGTCGGCCTGGGCCAGCGCCGGCGCGTCGTTCACGCCGTCGCCCACCATCATGACCACCGCGCCTTCCGCCTGAAGAGCCTTGACAGCCGCGATCTTCTCGTCCGGCAGTAGCTCGGCGCGGTATTCGAGCCCGAGCTCCTGCGCGACGGCCGCGGCCACCCGCTCGTTGTCGCCCGTGAGCAGGAGCAGGCGCCGCACGCCCAGCCGCTTCAGGTCGAGGAGCGCCGCCCGCACCTCGGGGCGCACTACGTCGGCCACCGCCACCAGCCCGGTCACGCCGGCGCCGTCCGCGACGAAGAACACGGTCTTCCCGTCGCGCTCGAAGGCCTGGGCCCGCCGCTCGTGCTCGGGCGACGGGGCGACGCCGCGCTCGGCGAGCAGCCGGCGGTTACCCACCGCCCACTCGCGCCCGGCCACCGCGCCGACCAGCCCGCGCCCGGGCAGGGGCGTGAACGCGTCGGGCTCCGGTCGCGCCAGGCCCCGCTCGTCGGCCGCCCGCACGAGCGCCTTCGCCAGCGGGTGCTCACTCCGTGCCTCCACGGCCGCAACGGTCGCTAGCAGATCGGCCTCGCCGATGCCGTTGAGCGGCACGACGTCGGTCAGGCGCGGCTCGCCACGGGTGAGCGTGCCGGTCTTGTCCATGACGACGGTGTCGACCCTGGCGAGCTGCTCCAGCGCGATCCCGCCCTTGACGAGCAGGCCCCGCCGGGCCGCGTTGCCGACGCTCGCCAGGACGACGACGGGAGTTGCCAGCGTGATCGCGCAGGCGCAGGCGACGACCAGCACCGCGACGGCGTTCACGACCTGCCCGGTGGCCAGGTAGGTCATGGCGGCAATGAGCAGCACGGCCGGCAGGTAGTAGGACGAGAAGCGGTCGGCGAAGCGCTGGACCGGCGCCTTCTGCGACTCAGCCTCCTCGACCAGCCGCACGATCCGGCCGAACGTCGTGTCGGCGCCCACCCTCGTGGCGCGAACCTTCAAGAAGCCGGCCTGCGTCACCGTCGCGGCGAACACGGCGTCCCCCAGGCCCTTCTCGACCGGCACGCTCTCGCCAGTGATCGGCGCCTGGTCGACCGGCGCCTGCCCCTCCATCACCTCGCCGTCGACGGGGATGCGCTCACCCGGGCGGACGACCACGATATCTCCAACCGCGACCTCGGCGACCGGCACGTCGACCTCACGGCCGTCGCGCTGGACGCGCGCCGACGGCGGCTGGAGCGCGACGAGCTGCTTGAGTGCCTGGCGGCTCCGCTCGGTCGTCAGCTCCTCGATCCAGTCGGCGAAGCGCATGAAGAACACGATCAGCGCGGCCGTCGTCCACTGGCCGATCGCGGCCGACGCGATGACGCCGGTCGTCATCAGGGTGTGGCTCGTCACCTCGGCGCGCCGGGCGGCCCGGAGCACGCCGCCGAACACGCCCCAGCCACCCAGGATAATCGCCAGGGCCGGAATCCACCACGGCAGGCGCTCGAGCACAGCGTCGAGCAGACCGAGCCGCTCGCCGAGCGCGGCGACCAGTACCACGACGGCGACCATGCCCAGGGCGCCCCAGCCGATGATCTGGCCGATGTCCCGACGACCCTCCGCCTGCGTCTCAGCCGCGGCCGGCTCGTGCTCGTCGCGGACGCTGCACCCCGTCTGCTCGATCGCGGCGACGATCTGGGCGGGCGTCACGCGGACCGGGTCATACGTCACACGCGCTCGCTGAGCCGCGACGAGCGCCCGTACCTCGAGCACGCCGGGTACCTTGCCGACCGCGGCCTCGATGTGCGCCGCTTCGTCGGCGCAGTCCATGCCGACGATCGGCAGGTCGACGCTTGTTCGGCTCGCAGACGTCGTCATGCTGGTGCCCTCAAGACTCGTAGCGGGTACAGGCGTAGACGCGGTCGGCAACACTGACCAGGATGCCCTCGGCCTGGCGCAGCAGATCCTCGACGCGTGCATCGGCGAGTCGGTAGTACACGAAGCGACCATCCTGCCGACTCAAGACAAGCCCGCAATCCCGCAGGCACGCCAGGTGGCTCGACACGTTCGGCTGGGACAGCCCCGTTGCCTCGACGACGTCCGACACCGTCCGCTCGCCCGCACGCAGGATCTCGAGGATCGCCAGGCGCGATGGATCGGCAAGGCCGCGGAACAGCTTCGCCTTCAGACTGAACTGAGGATCCTGCCGCATGGCGACCGACACGCTCCCCAACGACACATCAAGCATAAACATATAACCATAGGATAATGCATCGTCCGCCGGCGAACAGCCGATGCCGCGGGGGGGGCGGTCAGGCGCCGGGGCGTCAGCCGTTCGTCGGCAGGGTGACGGAGACCGTCGTGCCGCGGCCCACGGCGCTCTCGATGCCGATCTGGCCGCCGTGCTGCTCGACGATCCAGTGGGCGATCGACAGGCCCAGACCGGTGCCGCCGGGATCGCGGGCACGGGCTGGGTCCGCCCGGTAGAAGCGGTCGAAGACGCGCGGCAGCTCGTCGGGCGGGATGCCGACGCCCCGGTCCGCGACGGTGAGGTCCGCCGTCCGGCCGTTGCGCCGCAAGCTGAGGGTTACCGTCCCGTCTGGCGGGCTGTACTTGATGGCGTTGTCGAGCAGGATCAGCAGGAGCTGCCGAAGGCGGTCCTCGTTACCCTCGACAACGGTCGGATCGAGGGCGGCGATGTCCAGGCGGCGCCCCCGGGCCAGGTGCCGCGCCGAGCCGAGCGTGTCGAGCAGGACGCGGTCGAGCTCGACCGGGTGGCGCGGGATGGCTGCGCCGGCGTCGGCGCGGGCGAGCGCCAGCAGGTCGGCCACAAGCTGGGTCAGTCGGTGGGCCTCGCGGCTCGCCTCGGCCACCGCCTCCTGGCGCGCTTCGACCGGCATGTCGGGGCGGCGCTCCAAGAGCTCGAGGTTGGCCTGGATGGCCGTTAGCGGCGCCCGCAGCTCGTGCGAGGCATCGCCCACGAACCGCTGCTCGGCCCGGTAGGCCTGCTCCAGGCTGTCCAGCATCTCGTTGAACGTCGTCGTCAGCTGCCCCAGCTCGTCGTCGCGCGGCCCCACGGGGACCCGGCGTCCGAACCCGCGCGAGCGGGCGATGGCGCTCGCCGTCGCCGTCACGACGGCGAGGGGATGTAGCGCCCCACGCGCGAGCAGCCAGCTCACCATGAACGTGAGGAGCGTCCCGACCACGGCGAACCCGAGCAGGAGCCCCCGGAACCGCGCAACCGACGCGTCGATCCGATCCAGGGGCGCCGCCACGACGAGGATCTGGCCGAGGCTCGCGAGCGGCAGGACGTGCAGCCGCCAGCGATTCCCCTGCCGGTCGGCGGTGACGTCGAAACGGCCGTGCCCGGCCGGGGGCCAGGCAAAGGCCGGCGCGAGCCCGGCGATCGCGTCGAAGGCTGGCCGACTCGGACCCGCCAGGGATGTCCGGGGATCCGTGGCCGGCACGCTGGCCGCGTTCGGCGACTCCGCGACGAGCCCGCCGTCCGTCCGGTAGAGCCGCATCACCAGATCCGGCACGATCGACGTCGCCATGCTGGCCGCCCGGTCGGCCGGGGTCGCGGTGCCGAGGTACTCCTCGGCGATGTGCTCCGCGGCGCTCGCGAGCATCGCGTCCATCTCGTCGTAGTGGGCGCGGCTGTGCATGGCGTAGGAGACCAGGCTGACGACGACGATCGCCAGCCCGGTCAGCGCGCCGTACCAGAGGGCCAGCCGCAGCCGCAGCGACACAGGGCCGGTCCTCGTCTACGGCTCGCGCAGGACGTAGCCAGAGCCGCGCAGGGTGTGGATCAGGCGGGGCTGGCCGTCGGCTTCGAGCTTCTGCCGGAGCTGCTTGACGTAGACCTCGAGGACGTTGGTGTTGCCGCCGAAGTCGTAGCCCCAGACCCGCTCCATCAGGAAGTCCCGTGTCAAGACGCGGCGGGGGTGCTCCAGGAACTGCTGGAGCAGATCGTACTCGGTGCTGGTGAGCGTGATGCTCCGCTCGCCCCGGTGCGCCATCCGGGTGCCGGTGTCCAGGGCGAGGTCGGCGAAGCGCAAGACGGCCGGGCGGTCGCTCTCTTTGCGCCGCAGGAGCGCCTTGACGCGGGCCACCAGCACCTCGAAGGTGAACGGCTTGACGACGTAGTCGTCGGCGCCCAGCTCCAGCCCGAGCACCTGGTCAGTCGGCGCGTCGCGGGCGGTGAGCAGCAGGACCGGCAGGTCCCGGTCGGCCCCACGCAGCCGCCGCAGCACCTCCAGGCCGTCGAGCCCCGGCATCATGATGTCGAGGATCACCAGGTCCGGTGCCTGCTGGCGCGCCAGCTCGAGGCCTTCGACGCCGGTCGCGGCCGTCTCGACGACGTACCCCTCGTATGAGAGGCCCCGCTTGAGGACGCTCGTCACGGACAGGTCGTCGTCGACGACCAGGATCCGCTGCATTGCCACGGCCTTCGACCCTCCTTCCTCCGAGCTGTCAGCGCGCGCACGGAGCAGCAACTGGCCGAGTCCCCGTGCCTCCTGCATTATGGCCTCCCCGTCTCGGCCCTCTCGGCCGCCGGCGACCCGCTCGGTAGCGGGCTAGGGGACCGGGCCCCGTTACCCGGCCCCCGCCGTGTTCGGCACCGCCTCCGCCGGCGTTCGTCCACCAGCCTTCATCCCCCCGACAGCCGTGGCCGGCTCGCCGGCCAGACGAACCGCGCCGAGAGCGCCCACAGGCCGGCGACCAGCAGCAGCCCGAGCGCCACGAGCTGGGCCTGCTGGAGCCCCCACAGCCAGACCGTCTCGGTTCGCAGGAAGGTCAGCCCGAACTTCCCAATGGCATAGAGGCCGAGGTAGAGCGCGAAGAGCTGGCCGTCCTGGTGCAGCCGTCGGCGGACCGCCCAGAGGAGGCCGAAGATGGCGAGACCCAGCACCATCTCGTAGAAGAAGGTCGGCTGGTAGGCGACGCCGAGCGCCGGCGCCATCGCCCCCGGGTTGACATACACGATCCCCCAGGTGCCGTCCGTGGCCGGCCCGAGGGCGTCGCCGGTCACCAGGCAGCCGAATCGGCCGATCGCCTGGCCGAGCACGACACCGGGCGCGGCGGCGTCGGAGAGGCGCAGGACCGGAAGGCCCAGCCGCCGGGCCGCGACGACGCCGGCCAGTGTGCCGCCGGCGATCGCGCCGAGGATCGCCAGGCCACCATTCTGGATCGCCAGGATCGCCAGCGGGTCCGCGGCGTAGGCGTCCCAGCGGTCGACGACGTGGAACAGCCGGGCGCCGACGATGCCGCCGACGACGATCCAGACGAGCAGGTCAGAGAGCGGCTCGGTCGGGATGCCCCGTCGCGCCGCCTCACGCCAGGTGAGCCAGGCGCCACTCGCCACGCCCGCCAGAACGGCCAGGCTGTACCAGGACAGCGCCAGCGGGCCGGCGTGGAAGATGATCGGGTCCAGGTCGATGGTCAGCATCGTCATCTCGTCCAGTCTAGTGCCGCATGCCGGGCATGTTCGGGGAGTGTCCGGGTGGGAGCGCGGTCGGCGTGGCGGCCGGGGCAGCCGGGGCAGCCGGCGCTGCTGGGGCAGCCGGCGCTGCTGGGGCGGCCGGGGCGCCCGACGCCGGCGGTGATTGGACGCCCGCGTACTGGATCACCTGGATCAGCCCACCCGGTTCGACGCCGTCGTTCTCGGTGTGGTGCAGCTCGTGGCAGTGGAACAGCCACGTCCCGGGGTTGTCGGCCCGGAAGACGGCGTCGAACGTCTCGCCCGCGTTCACGGAAACCGTATTCATCGTCTGCTGCAGCTCGGGGCGAATCGGCTCGCCATCCTTCGCTACGACGGTGAAGTCGCCCCCGTGCAGGTGCATCGGGTGGACGACGTTCGAGATGTTGATGATCCGGACGCGCACGAGGTCGTTCTCGCGGACCGTCCAGGCCTCGTTCGACGGGAACGCCTTGCCGTTGATCGTGAAGTAGTTGTAGGTCATCGTCATGCCGGGCATGCCATGGCCGGCCTCACCGCCGCTGCTGAGAGCCGTGGTGTCCCAGGCCGACAGCATCATGGTGAAGTCCTTGTCGAAGGTCGTCGCCGGTGGCGTGGCAGGGTCGATGATCAGCGGGGCGTAGAGGCCCCGGTCGATCTGCTCGACCGAGTTGACGTGCGGGTGGTACAGGAACGTCCCGGCATGGCTGGCCTGGAACTCGTAGGTGTAGCTCTGGCCGGGCTCGATCGCCGCCTGCGTGACGCCCGGCACGCCGTCGGCCGCGTTCGGCACGTGCAGGCCGTGCCAATGGATGCTGGTCGCTTTGGACAGCTCGTTCTTCAGCGTCACCCGGAGAGTGTCGCCCTCGGTGACACGGATCGTCGGGCCGGGCACCTGACCGTTGTAGGTGATCGCCGGTACGGTGACCCCGGGTGCGATCTCCCAGGGCGCCTCGCGGGCGACGAGCTGGTACTCCTTCACCTGGCCGGTGGGGGCCGGCTTGCCGGCGACCCCGATGTTGTAGCCGGTCGGCGCGGGCGCCGCGCTGGCCGTCACGGCCGGCGCGGTCGCGCGGCCGGCGCTCCAGGCGGTGGCCGCGACGAGCGCGAGGGCCGCCGCGACCGCCGCCCAGCGACCGGCGCGCGTGGTCGTTACACCTGACATCCCTCTCCTCCCCATCACGGCGGCGTCAGATCACCCAGCGGAAGGCGCGCTCGGCAACGCCGGCGACGTCGCGGATCACGAGCTCGACCGTGCCCGCGCCGGCTTCGAACAGGGGCAACCCGTCGGCCGTGGTGGTCGGGAACATCAGCGTCCCCTCGCGGTGGTGGCCGCCCGCCGGCGCCTCCCAGGCGAGCGGGGCAATCTCCTCGCCCTGCTCGGTCCGGAGGACGGCGAGCTGGCCGAGGTCGATACGGTCCAGGTTCACCGAGTGGGTGTCGAGCACGATCTTGAAGGCCAGCCCCTCGGCACTCTCCAACCGGCTGACCTTGACTGTGACGCCGCCGCCGACGTTGGTCTGGACATCAGCCGTCTGGACGTCGGCCGCCTGCTGTACCACCGCGAGACCGTCGGTAGCCGCTAGCGCCGGGCCGACCGGTCCGATCAGCGCGAGGCTCACGGACGTGGCGAAGACGGCGCGTCCGAGCCAGCGTGCGATGCTTCGTGGGCTCGTGCGAGTGGTCATGATCGAGTTCCCTCTCCCCGCCGAAGCGGGGCATCAGCGTGTTGCCTGGAGCGTACCGGCGGGGGCTGAGTCCAGCCTGAGCCACACCTGAGGGTTGGCTGAGGGGCTGAGGCGTTGGACTGCGCGCCTCACGCCCGCCGCCCAACTCGGCGTCGATCAGGCCCAGCGGCCTGCTGCGTCCCAGCGGAGGACCGGGTGCTTGTGGCCGACCAGGTGGTTCGCCGCGTCCAGGTCGTGCCGGAAGTCGCGGTCGCAGATCGGGCAGTGGTAGAAGGCCGCGCCCCACCAGCGGGACGCCTGTTTGAGGATTGCGACCTTCGCGTCGCCGACGGTCACCAGCTTCATCGCCCGGGCTCGTCGCATGAGGGCCAGGGGTATCGATGTCGACAGTTCAACTCTCATCACAACGTCCTCCGCGGCAATCACGCGGGGTCCCCGATCGTCCGTAGTGTCCGCGCCCCCTTGCCAGGGGCCCGGACATCCGGGCGCCGGCTGCTGCCTGCGTGTCACGCGCAAGCATCGCCGAGCGGGCTGAGGCCCACGTGAGGCGCGGCTGAAGATTCGGTGAGGCTGACAGCTCGGCACGGCGGCCAGCTCGGCACGTCGGCGCGTGTTTCAGCGGACGCTCAGCCCCTCCTCAGCCAGCCCTCAGCTTGCCGGCGTAGAGTTCCTGGTGTGGGGATACGTAAGTGGCGGCGTCGCGGACCGCGGCCGTGGGACGATCGACGTCGACGTGAGGGCGGGCGACGTCTTGCTGGTAACCGGCACTGACCGTCGGGTCTGCCTCCGACTGCCCCTGTCGGCGGCCCGGCCAGGCGCCCGTCGTCGCGGCACGCCGTCTGCGGCGTCTGGCCGCAACACGTCTCCATCCCGGAGCGATCTCGAGCGTCGGAGGAGGTCTCGCGTCCAGGGTCGCGGCTCGACAGCGGAGATGACCGGGGGTCGGCCCGCCCCCGTTCGGGGTTCCATCGACCGGGCCATGACGGCGTTGCATGGTGGAGCCCGGCGCACAGCGTGGCGCGAAGGAGAGATGACGTGGCAACCGAGCAGCAGGTAACCGATCCCGTGTGCGGCATGAAGATCTCACCGTCGGACGCCGTCGCGACAATCGAGCACAACGGCACGACCTACTACTTCTGCAGCCAGGATTGTGCGGACTCGTTCCGCGAGTCGCCGGACGACTACCTGTAGCCGATCGGCCCCGACCGGTGTCACCTGGCGCAGCCTGACGACCCGCTGGAGGAACGTTGATGGGGGGGATGCTCGGCCCACTCGGGGTCGCGCTCGCGGTCTTCGTCGGTGCGCTGGGCGTCCTGCTCCTGCTCTGGTGGATCGGCGACGGCCCGCGCCGGGGCGCGGCGGGGCTGACGTCCTCCGACCGCGTGCCGTTCGCCGGGGGCGTGCCGCCTGGGGTCCACGCCTGGAGCCGCTATCACGCTCGCTACTACGTGATGGCGCTGGTGTTCCTGGCCTTCGATATGGAGATGGTCTTCATGTACCCGTGGGCGGTCGTGTTCGTCCGCGAGGGCTTCGTCGCCTTCGTCGAGATGGGGATGTTCATCACGATCCTGCTACTCGGGGTGCTCTACGCGTGGCGGGAGCGGGCACTCGATTGGTCGTGATCGCATGAGGCTGCACGACGCGCTCCGCTGGCTTGCGGCGGATGCCCCGGTCCCGGTCTTCGCCGTGGCGGGCGCCGGGGCGCGGGAGGCGGTCCAGCGCCTCCGACTGTCCGAGGAGCTGCGGCTCGTCGACACGCCACGGGCGGGGAGCGTGCTGCTCGTCGCCGGGGGCATCCCGGAGTCGCTCGCCGAGCCGCTGGCTCGCGTCCACGACGCCCTGCCGCACCCGCGCTGCACTGTCTGGTGGGGGCCGGAGTCGGAGGGGATCGTGGCCCGTTTCCCCGACTCGGTGCTGGTCCACGACGACCCTGTGGGTGCCATCGTCAGCGCTCACCGCGACCTGCTCGCCGGGCGGCGGCGCTCGGACCCACCGATCCTGCCGGATGCGGACCCGGCGCCCTGGCGGGGCGTCGGTCCCTACGGGCAGGGCGGCAGCGGCATGACCGGCGGCATCCCTTACGGGCGGCCGATGGCCGAGCTCGGACCCGACCGCGATGGCCTGCGGCTGGACGTCCTGCCGGTCACGGTCGGGCCGTTCTTCCCGCGCTTCCCGGTCGGCCTCGCCCTGGACGTCACGCTGGCCGGCGATGTCGTCGTGGACGCCACAGTCCACCCGAACCCGTTCGTCGCCGACGGCTCGCCCCCGCTCGCCGCTCGCCCTGGCCTTGCCGCCTTCGTCCGGGCGCTCGCCGAACCGGTCCGGGTGGCCGAGCTGGAGCTGGCGCGAGCGCGAGAGCACCTGCGCTGGCTGGCCGACGCGCTGGTCGCCCACGGCTTGCCCAGCCTCGGCAGCCGCGTCCTCAGGCTCGCCGCGCGGGTCGGGCCGGGGGACGGGGCGAGCGTGCGCGACCTGGCCCGCACGCTCGGCTGGACGCAGGTGCTCCGGTGGTCCACCGCCGGCGTCGGACGAGTCGCCGGAGAAGACGCGCGCGGGATCGGCGGCCCGGTGGCACGAGCGGCCGGGGCGGCCGAGGATGCCCGTGCCGAGGATCCGGCCTACCGGGCGCTCGGCTTCGCGCCGGTCCTGCACCGGGGCGGTGACGCGGCCGACCGCTGGCGCCAGCGGCTCGCAGAGGCCGCCCAGTCCCTCGACCTGGCCGCGCGGGCCGGTGACCGCCGCGCCGAGCCGCGCGGGCGGGTCGAGTCGCCGCGCGGCCTTCTGACACCCGAGAGCGCCGCCACCACGCGCCTGCTACCGCTCCTGCCACCGCTGCTGGCGGGTCAGGAGTGGGGCGACGCCGTGGCGACCCTGGTCAGCCTCGACCTCGATCTCGAGGAGGCGGCCCTGGTCGCGCGGCAGGTGGCCGGGGCGGTGGTCGGATGAGGCCCGACGCCTCCCCGCTCGTCGCCGCCCTGGCCGTTGGCGGCGTGCTGCTCGTCGGCGTGTACCTCGTCGCGGTCCTCGACCGCGTCGTCGGGGCGGTGGTCGCCGGCGCGCCCGTTCGGGTGGGCGGACTCCTGGCCGGCCCGGTCCGGGCGGCGGCGCTCCTGCTCGTGCAGCGCTACCGTGGCACCGAGCGGTTCGACGCCCCGGGCTGGGCGCTCGCGCCGGCCCTGCTCCTGGGGCTGGCGGCCGTGGCCCTCGGCCTGGTGCCGCTCGGGCCGGACCTCGTCGCGGCGGACCCGGCGACCGGCTTCGTCGTGTTCTCAGCCGCGATCGCGTTCGTGATGATCGCCGTGTTTCTGCACGGCTGGTCGCCCAACGCGGTCTTCCCACTGCACGGCGCCTACCGCTATGCGGCCCAGGCGCTCTCGTTCCAGATCCCCTTCCTGCTCGCGATGCTGGCGACGGCGCTGCCAGCCGAGTCGCTCTCGATCGTGGAGATCGTTCGGGCGCAGGCGTCGATCTGGAACGTCGTCCGCCAGCCGCTCGGCCTGCCGTTGTATCTGGTCGTCGGCCTGGCCGTGAGCTTCTGGGGGCCGCTGAACCTGCCGGACGGTGCCGACCTGGCCGAGGGAACGTCGGCCGAGGACGCCGGCGTCGCCCGGCTGCTCTGGCAGGCCGCCCGCGCCGCCATGCTCGTCGCGGTGGCGGCGATGGGCGCGGCCGGGTTCCTCGGCGGCTGGTGGGGGCCGTGGCTGCCCGGCCCGGTCTGGGTGCTCGTGAAGAGCGTGGCGCTGCTGGTGGTGCTGGTGGCGGCGGGCCATCTGCTGGCGCGGATCCGGATCGAGCGGTTCGTCGTCGTCGCCTGGGCGGTGCTGATCCCGCTGGCGCTGCTGAACGTGTTCATCGCGGGGGCGGTGTTGCTGTGACCGAGTCGCTGCTCGTCGACGCGCTGTTCTGGCTGTTCGCGGTCGGCAGCGTCCTGACCGGGTACCGCGTGTTCCGGACCGACTCGATGGTGCGGGCGGCCTTCTACCTGCTGGCCTCCTTCGCCGGGGTCGGCGGGATCCTGGTGCTGCTCGGCGCCGAGTTCCTCGGGATGGTGCTGATCCTGATGATGGCCGGCGAGATGCTCGTCATGGCGATCGTCATGGTGATGTACATGATGAACCCGGCCGGGCTGAACCCGATGTGGATGGTCCACCAGCACCGGGTCGCCGTCGCGGCCGGTGTCGGCGCCTTCCTGGTGCTGGCCGGGCTGGCCCTGGTCGCGGACTTCCCCGACCGGCCAAACCCCCGGCCCGAGATGGCGACCGAGCAGCTCGGGATCGAGCTGCTGGGCGACTCGATGCTGGTCTTCCAGACGGCTGGGGTCGCGCTCCTGGCCACGATGATCGGAGCGGTCGCCATCGCGAGCCGGCGGGGCCGCTACGGCGAGGCCGATGAGGGCTCGCAGGAGCCGCCGCTCGCGCCCGAGTCGGACGCCAGGCGATGACGGGGGCGGGGCCAGGACGGGAGGCGGGGCCATGACTGCAGGCGACGCGATGAGGGAGGCGACGCGATGACCCTCGAAGCCGTGCTCGTCGTGGCCGCCGCGCTGTTCGGCATCGGTGTCTACGGCGCGCTCAGCCAGCAGTCGTTCGTGATGCTGATCATGGGCCTCGAGCTGATGATCAACGCCGCCATCCTCGCCCTGGTCGCCTTCTGGGCGCGCACGGCCGGCGGCAACCCCCAGGGCCAGATGCTGGCGATCGTCTTCATGACCGTGATGGCGATCGAGATGGCGCTCGGCTTCGCCCTCGTCACCAACGTCTACCGCGTCCGGCGCGCAGACATCACCGAGAAGCTTCGGCGGCTGCGCGGATGAGCGTGCTCGCCCTGCCGCTCTTGCCGCTCCTCGCCGCCGGGCTCCTGGTGCTACTTCGGCGTCGGAGCGGGCTGCTCGGTCCGCTCGCGGTCGGGGCGCTCCTTGCGACCCTCGCACTGGGCGGGTGGACGGCGGCGGCCGAGCCGGCCGTCCGCTGGCGCTGGAGCCCGGCCATCGAGCTGGGACTGGCGGTCAGTGGCTTCGGGCGCGTGATGGCCGTGCTCGTCCCGCTCATCGCGGCGCCGATCGTCGCCTACGCGGCGGTGAGCGAGGAGGGGGGGCGTGCCCGTCTGCTCGCGCTGCTGCTGGCCTTTGTCGGGGCGATGGAATGGCTCGTCCTGGCGACCGACTTCCTGACGCTGTTGATTGGCTGGGAGCTGGTCGGCGCCGCCTCCTGGGCGCTGATCGCCCACGACTGGCGGAACCCCGAGGCGCCGCGCTCGGCCACGGTGGCCTTCGTCACCACCCGCGTCGGCGACCTGGGGCTGTACGCGGCGGCCGGGCTCCTGTTCGCGGCTACCGGGAGCTTCGCGTTCGACGGGCTGAGTCTGGCCGGACGCCCGGCGTTGGACGCGGTTGCCGCCGGCGTGCTGCTCGCCGCGACGGCGAAGTCGGCCCAGCTTCCCTTCTCCTCATGGTTGTTCGCGGCGATGGCCGGCCCCACCCCCGTGTCGGCGCTGCTCCACTCAGCGACGCTGGTGGCGGCCGGCGCCTACCTGCTGATCCGCCTGGCCCCGGCGCTGGCGTCGGTCGGCTGGTTCCTGCCGGTGGTGGCCGGCGTCGGGCTCGCGACCGCGCTCGCGGGCGGGGTCGTCGCGACGGTCCAGCCGCACGTCAAGCGGGCACTGGCGGCCTCGACCTCGGCGCAGTACGGGCTGATGTTCGTCGCCGTCGGCACCGGTGCGACGGCCGCCGCCGGTGCGCACCTCGTGGCTCACGCGGCCTTCAAGTCGCTCATGTTCCTGGGTGCTGGCATCGCCATGCACGCGGTGGGCACCGGTGACCTGGCCGGCCTGCGGCTCGGCCGGGCGCTCCCGCGCGTCGCGGCGCTGTCGGCCGTGGGGGCGCTGGCCCTGGCGGCCGTGCCGCCGCTGGGGGGCGCCTGGACGAAGGAACAGATCGTAGCCGCCGCGGTGCACGCCTCGCCCTGGCTCGCGGCCGGCGTCTTCCTGGCGAGCTTCCTGAGCGCGGTCTACGCCGCCCGCTATCAGCTCCTGGCCTACGGCCCCCCACCGGCTAGACCGGCGGGTGGGGGCGAGGCCACCGCGCAGGCGCCTCACCACCGTCCGGGCGCGGTCGAGCTGGCCGGCGTCGCCGCGCTCGCCGGGACCACCCTGCTCCTGTCCGCGCTGTGGCTACCGGGTGCTGGGTCGGTCGTCGAGGCGGTGGCCGAGCGGACGTTGGGAGAGGCGGCTGCCTGGGAGCTCGGCGTCGCCCTCGCCCTCATCGTCGCCGCCTTCGCGCTCGTCTGGGGGCTGGACCGGGGCGGTCGCCTGGCGAGTCTCGGCCTGCCGTCCGCGTTGCACGCGCGCGCCGCCGACTGGCTGGGCCTGCCTCTCGCCACCCGCCTGCTCGTGGTGAACCCGGTCCTCAGCCTGTCCCGCGCGCTGGCCTGGGGCGACGCGCGCGTCGTGGACGCCGGGGTGCGCGGGGTCGCGGTGCTCGCCGCCGCGCTGTCACGCCTGTTCTCGCGGCGGGCTGAGTGGACGATCGACGGCGCCGTCCGGGCCACGGCGCTCGGCACGCTGCGGCTTGCCGGCGGCTCGCGGGTGGCCGACGAGGCGGCGATCGACGGGGCAGCCGTCGAAGGAAGCGCCCGGCTGACCGGCCGCGCCGGTCACGCCAGCCGGCGGCTCCAGACGGGCCTGGCCCACCACTACTACGTCATCCTGGCGGTTGGGCTGGCCGTGATGGTCGCCGTCCTGCTGCTGGTTCCGGCGCTGGTGTAACGAGGGGAGCCTGCCTGTGCTGACCGCCGCCATCTTCCTCCCGATCCTGGCCGCCATGGCGTTCGCCTTCGTACCGAGGAGTGTGTCGGGCGCTCTCGCCAGCGCGGACGACGCGCCCGCGGCGCCGCCCGAGGGGCACGTCCGCGCCACCGAGCGGCGGCTCCAGGCGGCGGCGACGGCCGTCGCCGCCGTGCCGCTGGTCCTGCTGGTCGTGGCCTGGCTGCGGTTCCAGGGCACCGGGGCGTTCGAGCTGGTGGAGGCCGTCGCGTGGATCCCCACGCTCGGCGTCGGCTACCGCGTCGGGGTTGATGGGCTGTCGCTGCCGCTGGCCGCGATGACCGCGCTGATCTTCGTCGTCTCGATTGCCTACCCGGTCGACCTGCGCGGACGGCCCCTCCCGTACTTCGCCCTGATGCTCTTCCTCGAGGGCGTCTCGCTGGGGCTCTTCCTGGCGCTGGACCTGTTCCTCTTCTTCGTCTTCTGGGACGTCTCGCTGGTCGGGATGTACTTCCTGATCGGCGCCTGGGGGCACGGCGACGCACAGCGCTCGGCGCTGAAGTTCTTCATTTACACGTTCGCCGGCTCGCTGCCGCTGCTGCTGGCGATCCTCGGCCTGTATCTCGCCGCCGACCCGCGCACCTTTGACCTGGCCGACCTCGGTCGCCAGCAGCCCCTGGCCGGCGGCGGGCTCTACGCGACGCTGGTGTTCCTCGGCTTCTTCATCGGGTTCGCCGTCAAGACGCCGCTGGTGCCGTTCCACACCTGGCTGCCGCCCGCCCACGTCGACGCTCCCGCCCCGGCCTCGGCGGTCCTGGCCGGTGTGCTGCTGAAGATGGGCACCTATGGCTTCGTGCGGGTCATGCTGACGCTCATGCCCGATACGTTCGCCCGCTTCGCGTTCCCCCTCGCCCTGCTCGCCGTCGTCGCGATCGTCTACGGCGCGCTGGTCGCGCTGGCCCAGTCGAACCTGAAGCGGCTGATCGCCTACACCAGCGTCAACCACATGGGCTACGTCATCCTCGGGGTCGCGGCGGCCGGCGCGGGGTTCGGGTCGGCCGAGGCACGGGCGATCGCGCTCGTCGGCGCGACGACCGAGATGGTCGCCCACGGGCTGATCACCGGCGCCCTGTTCTTGATCAGCGGCTCGATGCTGCTGCGCGGCGGGACCTACGAGCTGGACGCCTACGGCGGGCTGGCGGCGCGTGCCCGGTTCCTGACCGGCCTGACGGTCGTCGCCGCCTTCGCCAGCCTGGGGCTGCCGGGCCTGGCCGGTTTCGTGGCCGAGTTCCAGGTATTCGCCGGCACCCTCTCGGTCTACCCCTGGCTCGCCGGCGTGAGCCTGCTCGGCATCGTCGTCACCGCCGCGCTCTTCCTGCGGATGCTTCAGAAGCTGTTCCTCGGCCCGCTGCCCGAGCGCTGGAAGGCGTTCCCCGATCTCGGCCCGGCCGAGATCGGCGCGCTCGGCGCCTTGCTGGTGCTCGTGATCGCCATTGGTGTCGCCCCGGCCTGGCTGCTCAACATGATCGACTCCTTCGCCGGGCCGCTGGTGGGACGCCCATGAGGTGCCTGCCCGTGATCCGGCCGCCGCTACCCCGCGACAGGAGCGTGTGCCCGGTGCTGCGCCGCACGCCGCCGCGCCACGCACCGCGCCGGGCGCTCGCCCGAACGCCGTAGGCCAGACCGATGGACATGACCGCGAACATGGCGGCGATGGTCGCCGACGTGATCCCGGAGATCGTGCTGGTCGTCGGCAGCGTCGTCGTGCTCCTCTACGCGCTCGCGGCCCCCCGGCGGCTCCAGGCCGGGGCCGCGCTGCTGGCCCTGGCGACGGCGGCGCTCGCGACCGTCGCCACCCTGGCGATGCTCGGCGGCCCGGAGTACCTGACGTTCGCGGACACGTACGCGCGCGACGGGACGGCGGTCTGGGGCAAGCTGATCGTCCTGGCCGGCACGGTTGGCGCGATCGGCCTCTCGGTGCCCTGGTTCGAGTCCGATCACCGACATGGCGAGTACTACGCGCTGCTGCTCCTCTCCGCGCTCGGTGCCGTGTTCCTGGCCGGGGCGACCGACCTGAAGCAGTTCGTGATGGCGATGATGCTCTCGTCCGCGACCGGCTTCGTGCTCGCCGCCTACCACCGCCGCTCCTCGCCGGCCTCGGAGGCGGCGATCAAGTACTACCTGGTCGGCGCCTTCACCAGCGCGAGCATGCTGATCGGGGTGGCCTACCTGTTCGGCCTGGCCGGGTCCACCACGCTGTCGGGCCTGACGCGCGGGCTCCCGACCGGCGGGCTGGCCCTCGCGACGGGCGCAGCGCTGGTCATCCTGGCGGTGACTTTCAAGATCGGCGCGCTGCCGGCCCACGCCTGGGTGCCGGACGTGGCCCAGGGGGCACCGGCGCCGGTCGCCGCCTTCGTCACCTCGATCCCGAAGGTCGGCGGGCTCATCTTCCTCGCGCGGCTCGTGCTCGCGCTGCCGACGGAGTCCGTCGAGTGGCGACCGCTCGTTGCCGTGCTGGCGGCCGCGACGATGACGCTCGGCAACCTGGCCGCCCTCTGGCAGAACGACGTGCGGCGGCTGCTGGGCTGGTCGGCCGTCTCCCAGATCGGGTACGGGCTGATGGCGGTCGTAGCCCTCGAGCGGAGCGCCCTCGCGGTCCCGTCGCTCTTGTTCTTCCTGCTGGCCTACGTCGTCGGCAACGTGGCCGCGTTCGGCGTGGTGGTCGAGCTGCGCGGGCGAACGGCGCTTGGCGAGTTCACCGGGCTGGCCCGGGCCCGCGCCTGGCTCGCCGGCGCGCTCGCGGTCAGCTTCCTCTCGTTCATCGGCGTCCCGCCTCTGGTCGGATTTGTCGCCAAGCTGCTGCTCTTCGGGGCCACCATCGAAGCTGGCTACACCTGGCTCGCGGCGCTGGCGGTCGTGAACACCGTCGTCTCGATCTTCTACTACGCGCGGGTGCTCGGCCCCGTCTACTTCGGTCCGCTCGCCGGGCCGGTGCCGGTGCTCGGGCGCTGGGCGGCGGTCGCCACGCTGGCCTGCGCCGCGGCGCTCGTCCTGGTCGGCATCGTCGCCGAACCGTTCTACCTCGCGTTCACCAGAGCCGGTCTCCTGGGAGGCTAGCGAGTCACACGCCGGTCGGCCCGGACGCGTGATGGGCAGGAGGACTCCATGACACGCCAGCAATCGCCACCAGCCGCCGCGACGGACCGGTACATTCCGGCGTTGAGCTATCGGTGGCTGACGCCGCTGTACGATCCGCTGGTCAGCCGCGTCATGCCGGAGCTCGCCCTGAAGCGTCGGCTCGTAGAAGGCGCCCGCGTCGAGCCCGGACAGCGCGTCCTCGACGTCGGGTGTGGGACCGGCACGCTCGTCATTCTGGTGAAGGAGCGGCAGCCCGAAGCCCAGGTGGTGGGGCTCGATCCGGACGACCGCATCCTGCGGCGCGCCCGTGCCAAGGCGGCGCGGCGCGGGCGCGAGGTCACGTTCGAGCGCGGCACGGCGACGCGGCTGCCGTACCCAGATGGGTCATTCGACCGGGTGCTGACGACGCTCGTCCTGCATCACCTGAAAACGGACGACAAGCGCCGCGCCTGCCGCGGGATGCTCCGCGTGCTCCGGCCCGGAGGCGAGCTGCACGTCGCGGACTTCGACCGCCCGCACACAGGGCTGATGCGCGCGATCTCGCTCGTCACCCGCCACTTCGAGGAGGTCGGCGACAACATCCAGGGCCTTCTCCCGTCGATGGTGTGCGATGCCGGGTTCGAGGAGGTACGGCGGACCTCGCGGCTGGCGACGGCCTTCGGCACGGTCGCCATCTACACGGCGATCAAGCCCGAGGATCGTGGTCCGCGAGCTCTCGGCTCGATAGAAGAGCGGGGGTGAGCGGGTGGACCTGCGCGGGCTGGTCATGTCCTGGTACGCCGTCCTGAGTGCGCTCAACGCCGCGGTGGTCGACCCGGTCCGCTCGCTCGGGGACGGCATCGGCATCCCGCTGGTGAGCGCGCTCCTGTTCGGGCTGCTCGGGGCGACCAGCCCCTGCCAGCTCACCACGAACGCGAGCGCGCTGGCGTATGTGGTCCGCGGGGCCGGCGAGCGGCGATCTGTCGCGGGCGGGGCGCTGGCGTACCTGCTCGGCAAGGTGCTGGTCTACACCGTCGTCGGCGTGGCGGTCATCCTGCTCGGGCGGGAAGCCGCGCAAAGCTCGATCCCGGTTGTCGTGGCGGCGCGCAAGGCGCTTGGGCCGCTGATGATCCTGCTCGGGCTGCACCTGCTCGGCTGGCCGCCACTGCGCTTCACGGTTGGCCAGGGACTCTCGGAGTGGCTCGAAGCGCGGGCCGGGCCGGGCACGAGCGGCGCATTCGTGCTCGGCGTCGCCTTCGCGTTCGCCTTCTGCCCGACGCTGTTCCTGCTGTTCTTCGGGCTGACGATCCCGCTGGCGCTGGCCTCGCCGGTCGGGATCGTCTATCCGGGCGCCTTCGCGCTCGGCACGACCCTGCCGCTCCTCGGCCTGGCGGCGGTGCTGAGCGCCGGTCTCGGCGCGACCCGAAGCTATCTGGCGGGTGCGCGGCGCCTGGATGCGTGGCTGCGGCCGCTCGCGGCGGCGGTGCTCCTGCTGGCCGGAGCGAACGACACCCTCGTCTACTGGTTCCTGTAGCGTGCCGAGACGGCACTGGCTCGGCCTGATCGAGGCGCGACGCATCGGCGACGTGACTGAGCGCCCGTTGGCGCAGGCGCGACGTGGTGGATGAGCTGATCGCCGGAACCGGCTACCTCGGCCTGCTGCTCGTCAGCTTCCTCGCCGCGACCCTCCTGCCGATCTCATCAGAGCTGGCAGTGGCGCTCATGGCGAGGTCGGGGTATGACTCTGTGCTGACGGTTGCCGTGGCGACCCTTGGCAACTCCCTCGGCGCGATCGTGAACTACTGCATCGGGGCCGGCGCGGCCCGCTCCCTGGCTCGCCACGTGGGCACGTCGTCCGACCGGCTCACCAGGGCTCGGACGACCTACGAGCGGTGGGGGGCGCCGATTCTCTTCTTCTCCTGGCTACCCGTCATTGGCGACCCGCTGACCGTCGTCGCCGGCGCCGTGCGGCTACCGTTGCTCGTCTTCACGGTCTGGGTCGTCGCCGGCAAACTGGCGCGGTACGTCGCCGTCATGGTCGGAGCGCATCACGTCCTGTGAGCGACACGGTGGCCTGGCCCCGTGGCTAGGATGCACGTGCGAGGTAGCAGCATTGCCCCGATCCCTCCCGACCAACAGCTCGGTTAACGGCGGCTTCGGGGCAGATGGCGGCTGGGCACTCTTCAAGGCGGGTTGCTCCTGGTACTCCCAGGCAACGCCCGACACGGAACGCTGCACCAGGGATAGTTGAGGGCCAGGCAAGTGCTGCCTGGCCCTCGTACGTTGGGCTTGGGATCACCTGGAATCGCGTACGCCGACGTGAGAAGCCTGGACTCCTTCCAGTCAGGCTGCCGGACGGTCGCGATCGCGGCCCACGGGCCACCACGACACCAGTGAAAGCCGCACGCCGTTCGGAAGTCCGAGCAGACTACCTCGCCACAATTCGAGGTGAGGTAGCTGCTCACTCACCAACCCCGGGCTGCAGGGATTGGCGGCCGCAGCCGCCGCGGAGTGCGCTCTCTCAGCGGCGTGCGCGAGCGCCATGTATCGCTGGCGTCGAGGTCGGTCAAGGTATGCCCAGGACACAAGGCCGAGGAAGAGGGTCACTGGCCCCAAGACCATCAACCAGACCGATGCGCTCGGTGGGGGCGCTTCGGCGGCCTGGACTCCCGCACCGCGCATCGGACGGGTCGCCTGCGTGGGGCGGGTCCCTCCCTGTCGGCGCGGTATCAAGCGCAACCGGGTCGCCGCCCGCTGCCCGAGCGAGGAGCTCGGGCAGCGGTGGTGGCGCGCTCTCGGATGACCGCTCGACGGTGGGCCTGATGGAGAGCGCGGTTGCGGTCAGCGCCCCGGCCAGGGCCAGTAGGGCGACGCGAGTTGTCACGCTCGTCATGAGAGCTCCATCCCCGTCCCTACACGCGGTGGGCCATCGGGAGGGTGAAGAGATAGACGTTCACCAGTCCGAAGATGACCAGCACCACGAGCTGGGGCACGAAGGCACGGAGGGGCGTGGCCTGGCCAGGACTGCGCTGGGCGATCTTGTAGGCGGTGAAGATCGAGCCGCCGATGCCGAGCGCGAGCACGGCGAACTGCATCGCCTGGATGGTCGGGGTCGAGACCAGGGCGGCGTCCCCCGTCACGTACGTGCCGGCGAGGGCGGCCGTGTTGAAGAGGATCGCCTTGCCCTCGGCGAACAGGTGGAAGAAGTTGTGGGCCATGTGCCCGGCCAGGTCCAGCGGGATCACCGCGTACCCGAAGCGGGCGAACGTCCGCGCGATGTCCTCGCCGGTCTGGGCGCCGGTCAGCTTTGCCGCCGCCAGCATCAGCACGAACGGGACGGCCATCGCGACCAGGAAGACCGACGTGAAGGCCGCCACCCGGCTGCCAAGCAGGACGCCCTGGAGCGTCGTCATCAGCGGCTCCCAGAACGAGAGCATCGTGATGTTCTGGACCAGCACGATCCCGACGATGACGACCGCCAGGAACGCCTCGGCGAACTTCGGGCGAGCCAGGAACCAGAGCTCGCTGGTGGGCTTCCTGAGGAAGAGCCGCAGCGAGCCCTTCTCGCACGACTTGATGCAGGCCGCGCAGAAGTTGCAGTTCGCCATGTTGTTCATGGTGCGCGGCACTTCGAAGACGGGGCAGCCGGGGATGCCGTCTCTTCCCTTGTAGCAGTACTGGTCCTTGCAGGTGGCGCAGATGTCCGGGGTCGCCTGGAGCTGGATGCCCGAGGTCCGCGCGTAGTTGCCCGAGAGGCCGCCGAGGAAGCAGAGGTAGCGGCACCAGGTCCGTCGCTCGAAGAAGACGGCCGTCACGACGCTGGCCGTCACCAGCAGCCCGAGCAGGTAGCCGGAGCCACGCGGCGACTCGACGATACCGAAGACGTGGTCGGCCCAGGTGATCAGCAGGAAGACGGCGTCGATCACCCAGATGCCGTACTTCTTCAGGAATGCAGGCACCGGGCGGCCGAGGCCGGCGACCTTCTGGACCAGGTCGATGGTCGTGCCGAAGGGGCAGATCCCGCACCAGAAGCGCCCGAGCGCGAACATCGCCAGCGGGATCAGCGGCCACCAGAGCACCCAGGTCAGGCTGGTGCCGAGGTTCGCCGAGGCGGCGGCCGGCCCCCAGAGCAGCGAGTAGATGATGTAGCCGAAGACGACCAGGACCGGGTAGGTGAAGACGGCCGGGTAGTAGCGGCTCTGGAGGAACCCCAGGACGAGCGGGTTGTCGAGCAGGCCGCGCGAGTGGGGTGCTGGCGCGGCGGCCGTCAGGATGGTCAAGGGGGTGGGGGCGCGCTCGGGGCGCGCCGGCTGTCGGAGAGCCATCGATCCGCTCCTTAGCGCGTGGTGCGCGAGCGTGGGTCGCGCGAGCGGGTCGGCTCCCGACGCCGCTGGATCATGCCGAAGAGCATTGAGCCGAAGATCAGGCTGCCGCTGACGCCGAGATACAGGCGATTCGGGCCGCCCTGCTCGACCTGGACCGGCGCCTCACCGACCATCTCCTCGCCGTGCGCGTCACGGATGACGAGGCGCGCGGTCCAGGTGCCGGTCGAGGGGAGCGAGACCGCGCCACGCGCCATGTACTCCTGAGTCTCATGGCCGTGGTCGGCATCCGCCGCCGCCGGCCCGGCCTCGTCATGTCCGGTGGCCGGACTCGGCGAGGACGCGGTAGTGGCGTGGCCGTCCTGGGTGCCGGCCCCGTGCGGATCGGCGGCAGCCGGGCTCGCCGCGTGGCTGTCGACGGCGGTGGCGAGCTTCGCCTGCACCGGGGCGCCTTGGCTGTCCCGTGCGGCCGGTGCCGTCACGCTCGTCCCGTGGCTCTCCGCGGCGCCGTGGGCGTCCCTGGCTACCGTGCCATGAGTGTCGGCCTTCGCCGAGGACGCGGCCGGCGCGGCGGCGTGGTCGTCGGCAGGAACAGACGCATGGTTGTCCTCACCATTCGGGGCGCTCGCTTCGCCACCGCCGTGGCCGCCGCCCGGCCCGTCCAGGACGATGACCGGGCCGAGCGGGACGGCGATCTGCTCGCCGCGCGGACCGATGAGCATGAGGCTCACCCGGTGATCGGCCGTGAGGTCGCCGATCTCGACGGTCAGGGTGTTGCTGCCGGTCAGCAGCGACGGCGAGTCGTTGTGGACGGCGGCCCGGTGGGGACCGACCTCGATGCTGGCGACCTTTGGCAGGCCACCGCCCGCGAGCGCGGGTGTGGTGCCGGCCGCCAGGAGCAGCGCGGCGACGGCGACAGCGGTTCGACGCATCTCTTCTCCTCTCGGGAGTGTGCCTCGTCGCGGGGCCGTCCTAGAGCCTGTTATGAACTTTGGGCCACGGCTTCCGTAAAGTGGGGGCATGAGCGATGTCACTCCCGCACGGAAGTCGTACCCGAGTGATGTGAGCGACGACGAATGGGCGTTTGTCGCCCCGTACCTGACCTTGATGACGGAGGATGCGCCGCAGCGAACGTACCCGCTGCGGGAGGTGTTCAACGGACTGCGCTACATCGTGAAGACCGGTGGGCAGTGGCGCTGGATGCCGCACGACCTGCCGCCGTGGCCGGTGGTGTACCAGCAGACGCAACGCTGGCTGGCGGCTGGCAGCTTCGAAGCGATCATCCATGACCTGCGGGCGCTGCTCCGGTTGGCGGAGGGGCGTGCGCCGGAGCCGACGGCGGTGATCTACGACAGCCAGACCCTCCAGAGCACGCCCGAGAGTGGGGCGCATGCCAGCTACGACGGGGCCAAGCGGCGGAAGGGGAGCAAGGTGCATGTGGCGGTCGATACCCTCGGCCACCTGCTGGCCCTGCACGTCACGCCGGCCAACGACCAGGATCGCGCCCAGGTGGCCGAGTTGAGTCGGCAAGTGCAAGCTGTGACCGCCGGGACGGTGGAGGTGGCGTTCGTCGACCAGGGCTACACGGGCGCTGACCCCGCCGAGGCGGCCCTGGCCCACGGCATCCGCCTCGAGGTCGTCAAGCTGCCCGAGGCCAAGCGTGGCTTCGTCCTCCTTCCCAGGCGCTGGGTCGTGGAGCGATCCTTCGCCTGGAAGTCCCGCTTCCGACGCCTCGTCCGAGACTACGAGCGCCGCCTCTCCGTCCTGGCCGGTCTGCATCTCGTCGCCTTCGCCTGCCTCGAACTCGCCCGCGCTACTGCCTACTTCGGCCTGACGTAAGTCCATAACAGGCTCTAGACGAGACGGCCCCGCGACGAGGCGCCGGGCACCATCGCGCGGCGGGACGAGTGAGGCTTCGCTAGTAATACGGACCGGCCCTGAATCCACGCTGAGCCGCACCTGAGGGTTGCCTGAGGAGCAGCCTCCCCGCCGACCAGCGGTATGGAGTCAATCGCCCGCTGTGACGGTGCGGGCCAGGGCATGTGACTGGACTCACCGAGCCGGATGATGACGAGGGCGGCGGGATCTCCCGCCGCCCTCGTCGCTGTGAGCAGCCCACCTGACGAACCTGCACCGCGCACCAAGCCGTCGCCAGCTCTCGCGGCTCCCGCGTGCGACCTACGCTGCCGAGGGTACGGCACGGGGCCGGGGGCGCGGCACGAAGGCCGGCGTGGCGGCGGCGTACTGCACGTAGGCGTCGCCGAACATGGCCATGGCGTCCCGCTCTTCGCGACGGGCCAGGCGGGCGTACATCGTGACGAGGATTGGGAACATGGCAAGCGTCGGCAGCGTGGGCCACTGAAGGAGGAAGCCGGCCATGATCAGGGTGAAGCCCACGTACTGCGGATGACGCAGACGCGCGTACGGGCCAGTCGTGGCGAGGCGTCCCGTGCGCTGGGCGGCATACAGGACCTTCCACGAGGCGCCGAGGAGGATGAACCCGGCGACGATGACCAGATCGCTCACCAGATGGAGCGGGCTGGTGTGCGGGTCGCCGGGCAGACCGAGCATGGTCTGCCAGAGGTGCCCGCCGTTGTGGGTCAGGAGATTGAGCTCGGGGAAGCGCCCCCCCAGCCAGCCCGCCAGGAGGTAGATGGTCAGCGGGAACCCGTACATCTCGGTGAACAGGGCGACCACGAAGGCCGCGAAGGCGCCGAACGAGCGCCAGTCCCGGGGCGAGCGCGGGCGGGTGAAACTGAACGCGAAGATCAGGAGCACCGCCGAGTTCACCACGACGATCGGCCAGAGGCCGTAGGCGGCGGGTTCATCAGGCATGGGAGTCTCCCGAAGGCAAGGTCATTGGGCCAGTTCTCTTGTCGTTCACGCTCAGCGTACCGGCCGATGCTGTGCTGGCCCTGAGAGGCCCCTGAGGATGTCCTGAAGAGCGTCGGGGGCGGCACCACGGAGGCTGCTGGCATGACAGGCCGGAGAACGCTCCGCGGCATCACACGAGCGCGGCGCGAACGATCAGGCGATCGGAGTACACGCCGTCCGGGACGCACATGATGAGGGTAGCCACCGGGTCGAGGGTGGGCTCGATGTACTGAACGGCGTCCGGCGTGACGACCAGTGTCGCCGTGACCAGGTAGAGCCAGTGGCGCTCCGAGGTGACGACGACGATGCCATCGCCAACCGTCACGTCCGGGAGCCGCCGGAAGACATCGCCTTCGCTCGGGCTGCTGATGTGGCCGGAGAGCACGAGATTGCCCGGCAGACCGGGCACGCCCGTGCCCTGGTGGTGCCCGACCGCGAACGGCGCCGTCTCCCAGACGAGCTGCCCCTGCTTGTCCACCCGCACTCCAATCGGCATGACCCTGGCGTCGACCGCGATGGCGGGCACGAGCAGTCGCTCGGGCGGCTGCTCCCGAACGCCAAACCCGCGGGTCGGGAGCGCGCGCGGCGACGGAGGCCACTGCCTCGGCACGGGCAGAACCCGATTCTGTTCCACGACCGGGCCAAGAACGGGCGGCACGCCGCCGAGCGGGCTCTCGGTCCCGGTGCGGCCCGGCACCCCCGGCGTCGGTGGAGCCATGGCCTCGGGGCTGCGCGCTGGATCTGTCATCAGCGGAGCACCGAGCGCGGTTCTTGCCGACCGCGCGGACACGCCGACGAGCCCGGCAAGAACGCCCGTCGCCAGGAGCGTCAGGGCATGCCGCCGAGCGAGACGCCCTCCGGCCCGCGATCGACGTTCTGGGTCATCTGTCGGTCTGCTGCTGTACCAGTGTCCGCCCACAGAAGCTCTCCAAGGTCGAGTCTGCTCGCGCCCTGCGCCCAACCCGCGCGGCACGCGGTTCTCTCACCGGACAGTCGGCCGGGTGGCTGAACGCGTGCTGAGGCGCGGCTGAGGGTTCGCTGAGGGTTCGCCCCGCCCGCTCTCTTCCGTCTCGCAGACCGTAGACAGGTCTTCAATGTCTCCCGGATAATCGGCCCCATGCAGGCCATCCGTACCCGCACGCAGCCGACGACCGGTCACCTCGCCCGCCATGCGCTCGTCCTCGTGACCCTGGCCGTGACCGCCTGGACCGCGATCCCGGCGCCGACCCCGGACACGCCGCCGGCGCTGCGCTCCGCGATCGTCTGGCCGGGTGTCCCGGCTGCGCCTCCCGTGGAGTGGGCTCCGGTCAGGCGCCCCGTCGTCACGCGGATCACGCCGGCCGACCTACCGGCCGACGTGGCGGAGCCCGGGTCGGAGCAGGTTGCCGACGCGCCGGAGCTACCACCGGAGGTAGTGGACGACGGCGCGACGACTCTGGCCGGGCCGCTCGTCAGCGTGCGCGACGTCGCCCTGCGCGACGACGGGCATCCGGACTCGACCGTGCTCGCTCAGGTGCCACGCCTCTCCGTACTCGAGGCCGCCGGGCCGATCCGGGACGGCCGGATACCCGTCCGTCTCGGCCTGCCGGGCGGGCTCGACACCATCCTGGCCTGGGTGGACGCCAGCGCCGTCCAGGCCGGACCGACGCAGGGTCTGCTGCGTCCGTGGGACGGTCCGTTCGCCTTCGGCGCGGCGCAGGTCGCCCTGAGCGTCCCCTATCGCACCCAGCTTGACGGGAGCGCCGCCGCCGGCGCGAACTGTGGCCCGGCGAGCATCGGGATGATCCTGCAAGCTTACGGCATCACGGTGCCGACCGCGCGCCTGCGCGAGCAAGCCCACCGCTTCCAGGGGACGTCCGGGCCGGACACCGGCTTCCTGCTGGAGGCGCTCGAAGGCGTCGTGGAGTCGTACGGCCTGGAGGGTCAGGGGCTACTGGAGAATCGGCGCTACCGTCGCTGGACGCTCGACGAGGTCCGGACCCATCTCCGGGCGGGGCACCCGGTCATCCCGCAGCTGCGGTACCGGTTGATGCCAGGACGCGAGTGGGCGGCGGTCACCTACGACCATTACCTCGTCCTCACCGGGGTGGACGGGGACGACTTCCTGTTTAGCGACCCGGTGCCGTGGTCGGGGCGGGGGGAGGGCCGGATCACGGCGGCGCAGCTCCTGCGCGCCTGGTCCAACAGCGACGCCCCGCTGGCGGCGCTGGCCGTCGCCGACGCGCGGTGACCCAGTCATCATCTGGCCGTGCGGTGAAGCGCTCGGCGGGGGATTGGTGGGGCTACTCCGACAGCACGGGCAGGCCGGCCTCCCGCCAGGCGACCATGCCCCCGGCCAGGTGCGCGACGTTGCGGTAGCCCAGGTCGACGAGCCTCCTGGCCGCGATCTCGCTCATCCGGCCGCTCATGCAGTAGAGGACGATCGGGGCGTCGCGGTCGGCCGGTAGCTCGCCGATCCGGGCGGCAACCTCGGTGTACGGGATCCGCGCGTCCGTCCCGGCCAGGTACCCCTCGTTGGGCACGTGGACGTCGACGAGGACGGGGTCGCTCGATCCCAGGATCTGCTGAAGCTCGGCCGGACCGACGTTCCTGAAGCCGCCGGCGCTCGGTGCTGTCTGGGGGCCGGACGCGGCCATTCCGGGGCGCAGCATCGTGACCGCGAGCACGGTGGCCGCCATCATCGCGACGATGCCAACCGTGACGACCACCCCCCGTTGCCTGACCCTCATCACGCTGTCTCCTTATCTCATACGCGCTCTCATACGAGCGCCATGTCTCACGGGAGCAGGATCCGGACGCCGTCAGCCGCGCGCGCCGCTGCGAGCCACGGCTCGTAGTCGTCGAGCCCCTCAGCATTCTGGCCGGTCAGCACGCGCTCGGCCACGAACCTTCCGATCAGGCTGGCGGCGCGGTGACTGTCCCGGAGCACGGCAATGTCCGAGCCACGCTCTGAGAGGGCCTGTACGAGGGCCGGGGGCGTCAGGCCGGCCTCGCCGGCCGTCCGCGCGAGGTCGGCGTCGACCTCGGCATCCGTGACGGCGATGCCGGCCGCGCCGGCGCGCCGTGCGACGACACGCTCGTCGACCACCCGCTCGGTCATGATCCGTTGGAGCTGCTGGAGCTCCTCGCTGCGCTCCGGGCGGGTCAGGTCGGTGACGAGGCCCCCCTTAATCGCCGTCAGGCTCAGCTCCAGGTCGATCCGCCGGTTGACCTCGCCGAGGGTGATCGGCCCGCCCGCCACCTCGGCGACCGGCCGATCGTGCAGGGCGCTCGTCGCGGCGAACAACGATGGGATGCTCGCCTGCTGGACGGTCGAGCCCTGGCGCACCTGCTGGAGGTGGCTACGCATCTGCTCCAGACTGATCGGGCCAACGATCCGGGCGCGAACGACGCCGGCGGGATCGACGAAGAAGGAGTTCGGGAGTCCGAACACCTCGTAGCGCCTGGTGATGCTCATGTCGGGATCAACCAGGTTTGGGAAGGTAATCCCCTTCCGTGTCAGGAAGGTCTGCGCACGCTCCGGTGCTTCGCCTTCGTTGACGCCCAGGACGACGAAGCCCGCGCTGCTCTCCTCGGCGTACAGCTGCTGGAGATCGGCCATCTCGCGCTCGCAGGGCGGGCACCAGCTCGCCCAGAAGTTCACCATGACCGTCTTCCCGCGCAGGTCGCCGAGCGCGACGCGCGACCCGTCCAGTGCCAGCCCGGCGATGTCCGGCGCCAGCGCACCCGGGCGTGGCGCCGGTGGCCCCTCCGGAGCCGGCACCATCCCGGCACCCGGGGAGGCCGCGCCACCCTGCGCGCTCGAAGGCGCTCTGGCACCAGGGCTGCCCGGTGCCGGCAGGCCGAGCACGAGGTACGCCGCGACGCCCAGCAGGCCCCCAAGCACCAGGACGAGCACCGCCAGCCAGACGACGGTCGTGCCGAGCTGCTGGCGGCGTGGCCGCGATCGCTTAGCGCGCCCGCTCACCGCACCACTCGTCGTTCCCTGCATCTCACCTCCGTGCTACCCGCGCCGACCACGAGGTCCGGGCCGGAGCGTGTACGGTCAATCCGTCGTCAGCCCCGGTCGTCAGCTACTCGTGAATGGCGAGCGGCGTGCCGACGGTGGCCCAGTCCCACATGTAGCGGGCGCCGTTGAGGCGCATCCCGAGGCAGCCTTGCGAGCCGGGGGCACCCCAGGTGACAGCCCACCAGTTGTAGTGGATCGCCGACCCGTCGTTGTGGAAGTACTGGGTATAGAGGACGTCCTTCAGCAGGTATGAGCGCGTCGCATCCGGGACGGTCCGGCTGTCCATCGTCTCGTTCGCGACGCGACGCAGGATGCGGTAGAAGCCGGGTTTCGTCCTGCGGTCGATCCCGGCGGTGATGAGGTCGCGGAACACTTCCTGGTCGCCCTGCATGGCACGCAGGCGCTGCGGCAGCCCGAGGCTCACGTCGATCCAGCGGCCGTCGTCGGCGAACGCCGACCAGAATGGCTCGTCGGCCGGTCCGACCGCCTCCGATCCGAGGAAGACGTGACGGTTCTCGCGCGGATCCCAGACGAACAGGCGGTAGCCCCGCTGCGGGGCGTCGACCCGGAACAGCGCGCCCGGCTCGACCGGTCCGACCGAATCGTCGATCTCGGTCGCGGTCGGCCAGAGCTTCGTCGGCAGGAAGGTGGCCACCCATCGCGGCTCGAACGGCGGGTCACCGGCCGGTCGGGCGAGCACGCCGTCAGACCCACACGGCGAGAAGGGCCGGTCGCCCGTGTCGGTCGTACACGAGGCAGCCGCGGCAACCGTCGCGAGCGGCAGGCTGATGACGGCGGCAAGGCCAGCCTGGGCAAGTCCAGCTTGCAGGAAAGCACGGCGCGAGATCACGCAACCTCCGTTGGCGCCACCGCGTCGATCGGCGTGGGGCACCCGCGTCCACCTTGTACGGGAAACAACGGAGCCGCCGTGCGCGGATTCTTGCTTCGCGAGGGGCGCCGAGCATCTGGGACACCACCCGGCGGGGGGCGTCCGTACACGGGACGCGTTCCGCCGCCACGGAGTCCGTGTCCGTGAAGGAAACACGACCTGGCTGAGGCGGTGCTGACGACAGGCTGAGGGCTTCCTGAGCGTTTACGGCTGATGGGTAGCGCCGCCGGGGACGCCGGCGCGGCCAGTCACCGTGTGCGGCGGAGTCCTCCTGCTGGCGGAGCCGGTCAGGAAGTCGGAGCCTCGCCGCCGGCAGAGGTACGGGCAGCCGGTGCGTCACCAGTGGCCGAGATCGACCATGCCGAAGGGTCGGGGGCATCACTGTGGGCGCACGATGGAAGCAGGAGCGTGAACTGCGCGCCACCGTCCGCCGGATGCTCGACCGCGAGCGTCCCTCCATGATGGCGAACGATCTCGCTGCTCACGAACAGCCCGAGGCCCAGACCCGACCGGACGTCGGTTGGCTGCACCTGGTGGAACGCCCGGAAGATGCTCTCGCCGTGCTCGGCCGGGATCCCCGGACCATGGTCGCGCACGGCCAATCGAAGCATCGTGTTGCCGTGAGCGGCGAGCTCGACGTGGACCGCGGATTCGGCCGGACTGAACTTGACGGCATTGCTGACGAGGTTCGTTACGACCTGCTCTACTCTGATGGGGTCCACCCAGGCCTCGAGCCGCGAAGGCGCGGACACGACGATCGGACACCGAACACCCGCGAGCTGGATGTCCTCAACCGCACGCCGAACGAGTGCCGCGACATCGATGCGATGACGTTCGAGTTGAAGCTCGCCGGTCTCCAGTCGCGAGAGATCGAGGAGCTGCGCGATCATACGCGTGAGCTTGACGGCCTGCCGCTCGACCCTGGTGAGGGCGGCGTCCAGTCGGCTGGCGTCGATCTCGTTGTGCCGGACCTGCCGCAGGGCGAGCTGGGTAAAGCCCAGCATGCTGGTCACCGGGGTGTTCAGCTCGTGGGCCGCGATGCTCAGGAACCGATCCCGAGCCAGCAGCGCCTGGTGGGCTTCCCGGTGGAGCCGCGCATTCGTGAGCGACAGTCCCGCCAACAATGCCGTGCGCTCACCGAACCGCGCGCGCATGTCGTCGAAGTCACGTGCGAGGCGAGCGAGCTCGGTCGCTGGGCCGTGAGGCGATGCGACCGACGCGTGCTCGTCCTCCGCGATGACTCGCACGGCTTCCGCGAGGTCACGCAGGGGCTGGGCGAACCGGTTCCCCATCCAGATACTCGCCGCGACCGCGGCCCCGACCGCGAGCAGCACAAAGCCGTAGGTCGCGTCACGGGCCGCGGCGTCTCGCTCTGCGTGTAACGCCCCGTCGACCGCCATCGCGACGATCAAGGGGAAGGACACGAGCAACGCAACGAGCACTGACAGCTGCATGCGAAGTGCCTGCGGGTCGATCGCACGAAGCTGCGGGCCCACCCACGGCAGCGCCACCGTCAGCGCCCCGAAGCCCAACCAGTACCCGACGTCCGTCCAGTGTACCGGCGCGGCCAGCACAGACACGGCGACGCCGAGAAACGCGGGCACAACCGCCAGGTGGGCCGCTCGCACGAGGCGCAGAGGGGTGGTTGGCCGGGCGTGGACGGCCACCAGCGCAGCCCCGCTCATCACGAGAAGCACGCCGAACAGTCCGAGGTGGGATCGCACGAGATCGTACGTTGGCGCGCCAAACTGGTTCGCAGCAAGCAGCATCAGCAGCCCGCCGAACGTCGCCGACGCGCCGAGCGCCAGCGCGAAGAGGTCCGGCGCGTGACGGACCGGTCCCGACCGCCGTTCGATCAGCGGCGCGAGGAGCGTGGTGACCGCGAACGTGACGTACACCGCGGCCTCGCTCCAGGCCTGTGCGCCGGCAGCGTTGTACGTCAGTAGCAGGATCCCACTGCCCGCGAGGAGGTGAGCTGTCACGACCAACTGGCGTGGCGGCATGAGCACGGACACGCCGATCAGCGCGCCGCCGATCCCGAAGAGCGCGACGCCAAGCGGAAGGAGCCAGGCCGAGGAGGATTCGTACACCGGCCCACGCATCTGGTGCGGGGCGATGAGCAGCAATGCTCCGGTCATGCAGAGGAACAGCCCTACTGCCCAGCGGTGAACCGTCGCATCGAAGCGGGCCGCCGCGAGCGCGCGGCGCGTGACTTGAAGCATCGTACGCGCGCGCATCGCCGGACTCGTCGGCGGACTGGTCGGCTCGTGACGCGCGCCGTTCCACCGGGATGGCGCAACGTCTGGATATGTCGCCCGTCTGTCCTCGGCCATCTGAGTCCCCAGCCCCGACCGCTCCAAAGGCTGACGGATAGTGTCCGATACCAGGCTGTGAGCGTCCTGTGGGCGACCTGAGGGTTCGCTGAGCGGCGACGGCCTGCGGTCGGTAGCGAACCGCACCGCCGTTGGTCGAGGCTCCGGAACCCGAGAGGGTACAGCCCTACTACCTCGGTCTCTATCGCTTCGTCAATTGACGCGCTGGTCCTCAGGAAACTCTCAGCCGGGTCTCAGCCTCCACTCAGGTCGGTCGCGTTTCATCATCGTGAGCGAACGATGCTCGCGCTTCGCGGCCCCCCAGCGGAGAGAGGTCATTTTCGATGTCACGACGACGCAGCCGAACGCGGACCGCCCGCCGACTCAGGCTCCCCTTGCTTGTCGCCGGCTTGCTCGCGCTGGCCGGCGTCGCCGCCGGGCTGGTCATCTGGCTTCGACCGGCAACCCCGGCCGTGGCGGTGGATGCTGACGCCCCGGGCCGGCTGGTCGCCAGCCAGCCAACGATCGACCTCGGTCGCGTCCCGTTCGACGTGATGAAGGAAGCTCGCTTTGAGCTTGCCAACACCGGCGGGAGCGAGGTCCGGCTGACGGGACGGCCGCAAGTCAAGATGCTGGAGGGCTGTTGACCGGCCACGCCGGCCGTCAGTTCGACGGCCATCAAGCCCGGCGAGACCCTCGTCGTCCGCTACCCATACATCATGCACGCGGGTATGGGCGGGCCGCACCGCTTCGAGATCACGCTGACGACCGACAGCCCCGAAACCCCAAGCGTCGTCTTGACACTGGTGGGCGCCTCGGGCTGAGCCCACGCTGGGTGAGCACACGATGATGACCGCGACTCGCTACTCCCGACGACGAGCGATCGCGCTGCTCGGTGGATTCAGTGTCCTGGGGCTCGTAGGCGCCGGCTGCAGTCGCTTGCCGGGCACCGCCATCGCGGCCGGACCGCCCGCGGCGTCGGTTGCCGCCTCGGTTGCCCCCACGAGCGCCGGCGCGACCGGCGGGGGATCGACCGGGCCAGGGGTCAACTTCCCGGCCTGGGTCGACACGATGCCGCGGGGCCGGGCGGCCTACACCGCCGCCCACTCCCGCCTCGACGTCATGGCGGCACTCCCCTGCTACTGCGGCTGTGGCGTCTTCCAGGCGGGCGCCCACACGAACCTGAAGGACTGCTTCATCACGCCAGCGGGTGAGATCGAGCCGCATGCCGCCTTCTGCGAGACGTGTCAGGACGAAGCGCTCGACGCTGCCGACTGGTCCGACGCGGGACTGCCGATCGAGGAGGTCCACCGCCGCATCGTCGCGGCGTACTCCGATCGGGGCCCGGCAACGCCGGGCGAGCACGAGTGAGTGCCAGTCACGCAGCCGGCTCACCGAGAAACCGCAGGGGCATTCGCGCTCCGCTCACATCACCGGGCATAAAGCGCACTTGCTCCCCTCTTCGCTGAATCTGCCAAATTCGGTGTGCAGCGAGCATGGCAGATTCAGCGAAGAACGGCGATGCTGCCGACCTCGCGGGCGCAGCCAGAGAGGCTCTCGCGACGCTGCCCGGCGTCAGGCCGGGTGCCGAGCGCGGTGACGCGCGGCGCGTCGACCGGGGCGCCGGCCCCGTCATCTCGGCCAAGGTCGGGGGACGGCCACCCGACATCCTCATCGCGGTGAAGGCGAACGCATACCCGCGCTCGGCACCCCGGCGACACTGCCCCGAAGGGCGCACCGGCCGGCACGGGGTGAACGGCTACGCCGACCAGGAGACGGTGACCAACAGCCTCATCAGCCCCTGCTCAACACGGTCCCGTCACCCCGATCTCTCGCGTGTGAGCCAGTCGTCGAGGTAGTCCTCAGCGCCGACGACGAAGCGGCGCAGGTAGTCAGTGACGTCTGCTTGAGACCTCTTAACCCTACTGAACGTTCCGGACGTGCTTCGCAGCGGCTCTCGCGATCCTGCCCGGTCGCGAGCTTCACTGGCAGCCCACGGAGTGAGCTGCGGCGGAACATCGCCGCAGCCCGGGCCGCCGGCACCGTCCAACAGTACGGCGAGCCCGGGACCGTTTCGCGGTCCAAAATGCCACGTCGTTCTGCGCAGTGTGGGACGCCTTGACGCGGAGATGACTTGCCGGCTCAGACGCAGTCGCCCGGTCTCCCTGCCCGCAGCTATGGCTGCGCCCCCGCCAGGTGACCGGCTATGCGTTCGCTGCCCAGGTCCAGCGCCGCTGGTAGGCGGCCTGCATGACTTTGTTCCGGCAGCGACAGCCGCGGCTGGACTTGGCGTGCTCCAACTCGTCGGCCAAGCCACCGAAGGTGTCCATCCGGAAGATGTTCCGGTTCCCTGAGAGGGGTGGCCGACCGGTAGCCAGGGCGCCCATCGCCGCCTCCTTTATCAACTCGGCGGCGAGCAGGAGGCCGGGCAACGCCGCGACGAAGCCGATCGTGGCGACCGGTTGGCTCGGCCGTACTACCGCGGTGGTGCAGGCAGCGCTCGCGAGCGCGCCGATGCCCTCGCGAGCGGCGCGGGAGAGCGCATCCGGCGGGAAGACCAGGCCGCCCGAACCTGCGATGCGGGAAAGCTGATCGGCGCCGACCGGTGCGCCGGTCGCCTGAAGATCCAAGATCTCGCCGACGCTGAGTCCCGTTTGGGCGGCGACGATCTCGGTCGGCGACTTCACCGCCGCCGGCCGCTCCGGGTACAGGCACTCCGCGCATGGCCCGGCCCCATAATCGTGGCGGGACACCACGAACTCGGAACCGACCGTCCCGGCATTCAAGAGCACCCTCGGCAAGTCGAATTCGAGTCGGCGCCGCGGGTCCGGCCGGTCGACGGCGGCGATGACGGTAGGCCAAGGCTGCGGAGGGAGCGCCTCGTAGCGGCAGATGCGGGGATGCAGGTGCAGGCCATTCCAGACGCCATTGCCGAACACCTCGGCCAGTCGGCGCGCCTTCGGTGCGCCGATGTCGGTCCAAGCGGAGATCAGGTGTCGTTCGAGATTGGTCGCGTCCAGCGCGTCGTCGTCGACCACGTCGAGGGTCCCGGCCGCACGGCCCAGACTCGCGAGGGCGAAGGCCACCCCGGAGGCCACCGCGCCACCGCCGACGAGCAGCGTCGGACCGGCCGGTCGCAGATCGACCACCGCGGGGAGGTCGGGCTCCGCGGCGGGATCGTCCGGACGGCTATAGGAGTAGGCCGACAGCGTCGCCTCGGAGGGCAGTGGCCGCGGCGAAGACGCCGGAGCCGCCACGCGGGCCAGCAGCAGCCGACTGGCCGCCGTCGCCCCGAGCATGCCGGCAAGCAGCGCCCCGAAGGGGTTCGGCCCGTGGTAGCGGGGCGGCCGGGGCGTGCTCCGGAACCCGCCGGTCCATCGCTCGTACCAGGCGTAGAGCGTTCGGCCCGCGAGTACGCTGGTGGAGCCGATGGCAAAGGCCAGATCGAAGCGCTCTGCGGGACCGGCGACCCGGTATCGACGCGCCGAGCGGTCGGCGGGCCGCTGAACCTCGGTCATGAATTGGCAGAGCGCCGGGGCGAGCGCCGCGCCGGCCGGAAGCAGTGGAACGCCCGGGGCGACCCGGGCCGCCTGGGGCGCGGAGACGGTGATCGCCGGGCAGTACGGTCCCAGGCGGCAGAGTATGTTCGCGGCGGTCAGGAGGGTAAGCTGGGCCAGGCGGTCCTCGGCGAGCTCGCGGGAGATCACCAGCGCGATCTCGCTCGCCGCCAGCCGCGTCCGCGCGAGGGGGAGGTCCGACACGCCCAGCTCCTGGCTGAGGAACAGCTCGGCGCGGCTCTGTTCAGTCGTCATGCCAGTTGGCTCCGTCGTAGCGCAGAAGATCACCGAAAACCTGGACCAGCCCGGTCGTCACCGCGCGCCCCTCGTGGACCCACCCCTGCTGCGTCCGGCGGAACGCCTCCGCCGTCTCGAGGCCGCCCGAGGCGAACGAGGGCAGCACCAGCGACAGGAAGCCGACCTCGTCGGTGAAGGCGCCCTGGTCGTCGGTCGGACTGTGCCAGGCATCGGCCGGGTGGGTGTGCAACTGACAGAGCACCAGCTCGTCGTGCTCGTGCACGAGCTCCGTCATCGACAGTAGCTGGGCGTCGTCGTCGATCATGACGTGGCCGTACCCCTGGCTGGTGCGCGGGTGGAAGGCGCGCCCGACGATGCCGATCCGGTCGCCGACGACGTGGCCGCTCCAGAAGGCGAACTCCTCGCAGCCGCGGGCGCCGCCGGCCTGCAGGTGCGTCAGGCTGGCCCCCACGATGGTGCGCGGCACGAGCAGGGTCTCCAGGTGGGCGGGCCGGCCGGTCGCCCCGAGGACCCGCAGCCGCGGGCGCCGTGTCGGCAGCATTGCTAGGAGGGTGTCGAGCGCGCTCACGGCCGACACCGCCCGCGGTACCCGGTCGAGTTGAGGCTGAAATGGATCGCCTCGACGATGTTGGCGAGCGTCCAGTGCTCGGGCCCCCGCAACTCGACGTGTCCGTGACCGTACCACTCGCGCGTGCCGGGCGCGCAGACGAAGGCGTCGCGCACGTTACCGGGGTTGGGCCGGAAGATGGCGCCCGGGCCGGTTGGCACGTCCGGCCATGCGTCGGCCACCTCGGCGCGGGTGCTTGGGTGCACCATCGTGACGGATGGGGGCTCGAGGTTGTAGCCGGTGCAGCTCAGGCGGACGGTGTAGCGGTCGCGACCGGCTCCCAGGTCGCGCGCGAGCAAGGTCACGTAGACGTCGACGCCAGCCACGTCGATCGCCACGATGGCGAACTCCTCGGCCCGCTCCTGCAGCTCGGCAACTGCCCGCTCGATGTAGGTGCGGGTCGGCTCGGGGGCGACCGCCGCCGGGGCGGAGGCCCCGGCGAACGGCTGCTTCTTGAGGTGCAGGATGACCTGCTTATCCGAGTCGTGCTCGCCGACGACCTGGGCCAGGGTCGCCGCATCGTCGTTGAGCTGCTCGCCCCGATAATGGAGGAACCAGACGACGTTCGGATCGGGCTGGATCCCGAGGGCATCCAGCACGGCGTCGCGCAGCTGGCGGACCGTAGTGCTCGAAGGCGCCTGGAGTTCGGCCTTCTTCCCGCTCTGGGCCAGCACCCTGAGGTGGTACGTCGTCGGGATCGTCGTGGCGTGCGTCGGCATCTGCGGTGCCTCCTCTTGGACTGCGGAGGCGGCGTCTCGACCGCCCCTCGACACGGATGGTCGTTCGGCGCCGCGGCGACGCGAAGCCCGACGGACCGCTGCTCCTTGCCGTGGGCCATTTCGCTTCCTCCCCGGGACGGACGACTATCTTGGCGTGGGTCTCGATCATGGTGCGGCCGCACCACATGAGGAGCGTCGGGAGCGTGAGCAGCCAGCGATTGGGCGGCGGCAACCCGGTCTTCGGTCCCGGGGAAGCCGAGGAGATGGTCCGCGAGCTCCGGGGCCATCTCCGGACCGAGCAGGAGCGACGCGCGCGGGGGGAGGCCGAGGCGGCGGTGCGGGCGCGGGCGCGGGCCACGTCGATCGTCGGAGAACTGGCCCGTCGGCTCGAGCGGCGCTTCGAGCGCTACGCCCGCGCCGCGTTCGACGAGGCGCCCCAGCTGATCGAGGACGCGGTGGCCGAGATGTTCGCCGAGCTCTGCCGGCGGGTCCGCGACACCTCGGGCACCAACGCCCTCATGGAACGACGCTTCAACCTGGTCGTGAAGACCCTGATCATCGACGCCATCAGGAAAGTGCGGGTGCATCACGGCCTCACGAAGGCGGGCGCACCGAACTCGGCAGGCTTCACCCTGCTGAGCCTCGAGGCCGCCAACGAGCGAGCGGCAGCGGCGGCAAGCGGCGAGCGAGTCGCCCGGCCGCTGGAGGTGGCGGACCCGGCCGGTGAGGATGCCTACGCGCGGATCGCGGAGCAGGCCCTCGGCCGGACGGCGGTGGGCTGGCTGGGCCAGCTGCCGCCGCGCCAGCGGCGGGTGGTCGAGGATCGCCTGTTCGACGGGCGGGCGTGGGCCGATGTCGCCGCCCGCGTCGGTGTGTCGGCTAAGACCGCCCAGACCGACCTGGAGCAGGCGCTGGCCACGCTCCGGGCGATGTACGCGCAACGACTAGAAGGGGACGCGACATGAGCGCCGAGCGGGACGTGGACGAGATCAAGGTGGCATACCTCGAAGCGCACGAGGCGGGACAGGCGCCGGCGCTGGAGGAGGTCGTCGCTCGCCACCCGCACCACCGGGAGGAACTCGTCGACTTCATCACTACGCTGCTCGAGGTGGAGCGGGCGCTCGACCGAGTGCCGGAGCCGCCGGAGTCCTCCGCCTCCACGCGGAGGCTGCGCGAGCAGGCCGTGCAGGATGCTTGCGGAGCCGAGACGCTGCGGGAGGCGCTGGCCGGGGCCGGCGTCTCCCGCGAGCAGGCTGCAGCCACGATCAATGTGCCCGTGAGCTTCATCGTGCGGGTCGAGCGCGGCCGGCTGATCGCGGATGACGACGAGCCGATCGACCCGGTCTTCTTGAGTCGACTGGGGGCTGTGCTCCGGCGGACGGCCGAGGAAGCGCTCGATGTCCTGCGAGCGACGGCCACGGCTCCCATCCGGCGATCCAGTGCGGGGCACGCCCGCGGCACCGGACGGCCGGCTACGGGCGAGCGGCCAGCCCCGCAGCCATTCCGTGCGCTGCTCGCGAGCTGCGAGGACTTGACCCCGGCGCAGCGCCGCGACTGGCTGGAGCGGCGCGGCGGCCTTGATCGGGAAGAGAGACAACGGTAGAATTGTCTTATGCTCCCGCCATTCGACGCGGCCACGGGCAACCTGCCACCCGGCATCCACGAGGCTACCTGGGATGGGCTCCTGGCGCGCTACGGCTACACCCCGCACCGCCTGGCGCTGCTCGCCGGCCTCAAGGCCGCGCTCGACTCGCTCCGCCGGGCCGGGTGCCGGCGGGCGTACATCGACGGCAGCTTCGTCACCGCCAAGGAGGCGCCCAACGACTTCGATGCCTGCTGGGAGATGGCCGACGTCGAATTCGACAGCCTGGACCAGCTCGCCCCGGTCCTGCTCGACTGGCGCAATCGGCGGGCGGCCCAGAAGGCCACGTTCGGGGGCGAGCTCTTCATCGCGGAGTCGGCGGCGGACCCGAGGGGCACGCCGTACCTCGACTTCTTCCAGCGCGACAGGGACACCGGCGACCCGAAGGGCATCGTCGCGATCGATCTAGGAGGCCTACCATGATCACGAACGAGCGGCAGTACCGCATCACCAAGAGCTGGCTGGAGCGCTTCGAGCAGGCCCGTGCCGGCGTCGACGAGGAGGGCGCCTCCCTTCCTCCCCGAGCGCGGCAGGCGCTGCGTGACCAGTACGACAGCCAGGTCGAGGAGCTGCGCGAGCAGCTCGCCGAGTACGAAGCCCTGCGCCGCGGGCAGGTGGCGGTCCTCGAGCTGGCCTCCCTCGGCGAGCTGCCGGAGGCGTTGATCCGCGCGCGGGCGGCGGCCGGGTTGAGCCAGGAGGCGCTGGCCGGTCGACTCGGGTTGAAGAAGCAGCAGGTGCAGCGATACGAGGCCACTCGCTACGCCGGCGTGAGCCTGGAACGGGTCCAGGAAGTCGCCGACGCACTCGGTGTGAAGATCCATGAGAGGGTCGTGCTGCCGGTCGCCGCCGGCGCGCCCGACCAGTCCGGCGCCGGTTCGACGCACGACCCGGCCTCGCTCGCGGGGTTGCTGGCTCGCGCCGGCGTGACCCACGACGACCTGGCGGGGCGACTCCGGGTGCCCCCGAGCGTCACGCTCAAGCTGCAGCGCGGCCGCATCGACCCGGAGACCGTGCCCGAGCCACTCCTCGAGGGGCTGGGAGAGGAGCTGGGCATCGGCGCCGCCGAGGTGCGCCGGTGCATAGCCCCGAGGGCCCGTACGGCCCAGTTGGCGCACGCGCGCGCCGGCACCCAGGGGCGCAGGGGCACGTCGAAGGCGAGCGTGGCGCAGCCCGCGGGAGCCGACGAGCGGGGGCTCGTGCCGTTCCGCGATGCGCTGGCGAGCGCGCCGGACCTGACCGACGAGCACCGGCGCGCGTGGTTGGAGACCGAGGGTCGGGAGGGCTAGAAGCCGTGGACCACTGGGCGATCATCCGTCGACGCGCGGCCGACGTGCTCAGTGCATACGAGCGGCGCACCGGGCGCCCGCCGTTCGGCCTGCACGCCGGTAGCCATGCCCACCTCAAGGCGATCGCCCGCGAGCTCTACCAACTGTCGGTCGTGCCCGACGATGAGCTCCCGGAGAACGTGTCCGGTCGCCTGTACCTGGACGACGGTGTGATCGGCTATCGCCCGGACGAGGAGGCGGCGCGGCAGCGCTTCACCGTCGCCCACGAGCTCGGACACCGCGCCCTCGAGCACCCGCCGCGCCGGTTCGACGACAGCCCAAAGCAGATCGACGACGCGCCGCACGTCGGGGCCCTGACGGTCAAGGACGGCGTCTACCGGGCCTACAGCGACCGCGACCGCTGGGAGCTCGAGGCCAACGTCTTCGCCGCCGAGC
This sequence comes from Chloroflexota bacterium, assembly GCA_020850535.1. NCBI lineage: Bacteria > Bacillati > Chloroflexota > Chloroflexota bacterium. Next base: position 4,067 of record JADZEM010000068.1, on the reverse strand, counting down.
TGCTGATGCCGGTTGAGCGAGTGCGTTCCATGGTCCTCGGCGACCCGAGCTGGACCGTGCGTCGCCTCGCCGCCTACTTCGGCGTGACGCGCACGGCGATGCTCAACCAGCTCGCCGCCGCCCTCCTGCCCGGACCGGCGCCGCTGGCGCCGGCCCCGTCGGCGGGCGACCGGCCGGTGCCCGGCATGGATTCGTCGCAGCAGGCCGCCGCCACCGTGGACGGGGCGGGCCTTGTGCTGGCCGGGCCCGGCGCCGGCAAGACCCGTGTGCTCACCGAGCGCTACCGCTACCTCGTGCAGGAACGGGGGGTGCCCGCGAACCGCGTCCTCGCGCTGACCTTCGCCAACAAGGCGGCTGAGGAGATGCGGGCGCGCCTCGCCTCGCTCCTGCCAGCGCAGGCCCACGCCATCGACGTGGCGACCTTCCATTCGCTGGGGTTCCAGCTCCTGCAGACCTACGGCCACCATCTCGGGCTGAAAGAAGACCCGCAACTCCTCACGGAGATCGACGCCTTCGTGCTGCTGCGCCGCCGCTTGGGGCAGCTGCCGCTCGGTAACTTCGAAGACCTCCACCGACCCTCGCGCAACCTGCGGCGCCTGCTCCAGACCATCTCCAGGGCCAAGGACGAGCTGCGCGGGCCCGAGGACGTCGCGCGGTCCGCGGCGGAGTGGCAACAAGAACTTGCCGCACGGCCGGAACCTGCCGACCAGGACGATGCAGAGGCGCTCGCAGCCGAGCGCCGCAGGGCGGCCGAGTGTGTCGACGCGGCCGCGGTCTACGCGACCTACGAGGCCTGGCTGCGCGAGGGCGGGTACCTGGACTACGGGGACCTGATCGCCGAGGCGGTCCGCCTGTTCGACGTGCCCGGTGTGGCCGACGACATCCGCGGGCGGTGGGACTTCATCCTGGTCGACGAGTTCCAGGACATCAACTACGCCAGCGGCCGCCTGGTCCACGCCCTCGACGGCGGGCGGGGCATCGTCTGGGCCGTTGGCGACCCCCGCCAGAGCATCTACCGCTTCCGCGGCGCGTCGCCGGTGAACCTGCGCGAGTTCAGACACGACTACCCGGGCGCCGAGGTGATCCCGCTCGTGTGGAACTACCGCTCGGTCGAGGACGTGGTCAAAGCCGGCCAGGCCGTGGATATCCCGCTACCGGCCGGATCCGACGGCCGGCCGCTTCCGGTCGCCGAGCTGCGCGCCCACCGGGGACGGCTGCGGGCCGAAGCCGCGGTGGAGCTGTCGGTGGCCGGTACGGGTGCCGACGAGCTGGCCGCGCTGGTGGAGCGGGTCAAGGGCGAGATCGCAGGCCGACCACCGGGCGACATCGCCGTCCTCTGTCGCAGGACGGCCCAGGCGCAGGAGATCTCGGATGCGCTGGAGGCCGCCGGCGTCCCGACCGACTGGGGCGGGGCGCTCGAGGACCGCGCGGCCTTCAAGGATCTCCTGGGGGTCCTGCTGCTCGCCGCGGACGACCCGCAGGGCCTGGTGCGGCTGGCGCGCCTGCCCGAGCATCACTTGGCGGAGGAGGACCTGCGCCGCCTACTCCGGACGGCGCAGATCCGCGGCCGGTCGGCGCGGGCCGCACTCTTCGCGGCAGTCAATGGGGAGGTCGAAGGATTGAGCGCCGAGGGGCTGGGCCGGGCGCAGCACCTGAAGGCGCTGGCGGGTGCGCTCGGTCACCTCGCGACTCCCTGGGGTGTCCTGGCCGCCTACCTGTTCGAGCACGCCACGTGGCTACGCGAGCTGCTCGCCGACGGTTCACCGGCCGGCCGGCGCCAGCTAGCAACGCTCGGACAGGTGGCCGATCTGGCGCGCGAGTTCGGCGAGCGGAGCGCGCTGATGGGCGGTGGCGACACCGCGGCGTTCATCGATTTCGTGCGCACGTGCCTGGAGTCCGGTGAGCTGGGGCTCACGGACGATGCCCTCGTCGCCAGCGACGTGGTCCATGTCTTGACCGTCCACCGCAGCAAGGGACTCGAGTGGCCCGTCGTCTTCGTGCCAAACCTGGCCGTCGGCCGCTTCCCGCTCGCCGAGCGCGACCCGCTGCCCCTCCCGCCCGGTCTGATCCGTGGGACCACCGACGAAGAGGAAGGGATCGAGGAGCTCTGCCTCTTCTACGTCGCCGCGACCCGTGCCCGCGACCACTTGGTCCTCAGCCACGCCGAGAGGTACGGCAATCGCGGGACTGCCATCCCCGCACCCGCCCTCCAGCCGCTGGTCGACGCCCTGGAGCCGGCGGGGTATCTGCGAGTGGGCCGAGCGGAGCCGACGGGTGCCGCCCCCGTGCCCACGCCAGCCGCTCGGTCAGGTGACCCCTGGGTGCTCGCTGCCGAGGTGCCGTTCGGTGCACTCGAGGACTACGAGGCGTGCGGCCAGCGGTTCAAGTACGGGCATGTCTACGGGCTGCGCGGGGAGGAGCGCGGCTCCATCCTCTTCCACCGCGCCGTGTATGCGACCCTCTCGTGGATGGCAAATCAAACGTCCGGCGGCTCTCCGCCGGACGTCGCGGCCGCGCTCGCGCACCTGGCCGGGCACTGGGACGACAGCGGTCTGGTGGGCCACTGGTACGAGCGGGGGTACCGACGTCGCGCCGAGCGCCTCGTGCGCGCCTTCTCCGAGCGCCTAGCGCCGGGCTTGCAGGTCACCATCCGTCGTCGCGCGGCGCTCCGGCTCGATGACAAACGGGTCGTGGAGGTCAACGTCGATGAGGAGGAGGTACGCGACGGCAAGCACATCTACCGCCGCTACCACTTCGGCCGGCCCGCCAAGTCCCACAAGGACGATCACCGCCTCGCCCTCTACGCGGCGCTGCACCACCAGGACCACGCTGGGGTGCCTTTCGAGGTGCGACTGTATTACCCGCTGAGCGGGCTGGAGCAGCCAGCAGACCCGACCGCAAGGGTGATCTCGAACCGTACCGGCAAGATGGCCGAGCTCATCCGCGCCATCGAGGCCGGCGGGTTCCGACCGAAGCAGAGCCTCGAGCACTGCCCACCATGCCCTTTCAACCTGATCTGCCCCGCCTAGCCCAGTGGCAGCGGAGACGGGGCGAAACGGGAAGGGCTCGGCCTTCCCCCGGGGCCTCTGGCTCGTTTCGCATTCCGCGGCGCGTGAACGACTAACTGATTCAAGACGCGGCAGGTACCCCGAACGGGGCCCAGGCAGCGAGGCTGCCTGAACCGTCACGCCGCGGGAGTCACAGGCTAGGAGGACAACTCATGGCGGGTAAGGGCGGCAGCGGCAAGGGTGGCGGGGGCGGCCGAACTGGCGGGAAGTCCAAAGGCCCTGAGCGGCGGACCGTGCAGGCCCGCCCCGGGGGAGGCTGGGACGTCGTCAGGCCCGGCGGCAAGCGCGCCAGCGCGCACACCGACACCCAGGTTCAGGCGATGCAGCGAGGCAGGGAGATCCTGGGTAACATCGGTGGCGGTGAGCTGACCATCAAAGGGAAGGACGGGAAGATCCGCGACTCCGATACCGTCGCGCCCGGAAATGATCCGAACCCGCCGCGGGACACCAAGTAGTCAGCCAGTAGACGCACCCTGGGCACCGCCTACGGGCAAGTCTCCGAGCGCCATCCCTGGACAGGGTCGACGGGTGGCGGAAGGCTATTCGACCTGCTGCAGGAGCTTCGCGAGGTCGATCGCCGTCGCGCTATCGAGTATGTCGCTGCCGTGCTGTACAGCGTGGCACGCCTTGGAGCGAGGTGACCTGATTGCCGGCGCTCCACTACACTGGCATCGGGCCGCGCGCAGGGGCAGCGGCTCTCGCTCAATAGAGACACCTGCTCGGTCGAGATCGCATAATCGCGCGACGCCAACGGTTTGCCTGGTAGGCAAAAGGTGGCGTAAACTCCCCCCGCAGCCTGGAATCCCGGCGCGGCTTCCATGGCAGCGGATCCCGGACGAGCACGGCCGCCTCAGCGAAAAACCCCTGCCCGGGGTAGCTTCCTTGGCATGGAAGAGGTCAGGGGTTCGATTCCCCTCAGGTCCACCAGAGCGATCTAGTGAACGCCCTGCGGGGCGTTTTTCTTCGAGTGGAGAGTCGTAATCATGCATTATAAGATGT
>JADZEM010000067.1 GCA_020850535.1 Chloroflexota bacterium | reverse complement strand
CCCTCGTCCTTTCCGTCGCTTGCCCAACCTGCCACTCCCGCATCCCCCTGCCCACTCGCTCTGCCACCCCTCACGCCAGCCAGAGACTCGCTCGCCTTCCTACTGATGGGACGCCAGAGTAGTGCTAACGGGACACGAAAAAACCCTCTCGCCATATCTGGTGGAGAGGGCCACGGGAGGCGACGGCCGGAATCGAACCGGCGGTGAGGGTTTTGCAGACCCCTGCCTTGCCACTTGGCTACGTCGCCGCGGAGAAAATCCTACCTGACCAGGAAGGGACGGTACAAGGGACATTCGGCCCCAGAAGTACCTTTCGACTCCGGGTATGAGAGTCTCTCTCCCTTCAGTCCGCGGTGAACCATGCTGCCTCCCACACGTGCACGGACCTGGGTGCGATCCGCCCGGTGCAAGTCGCGTCGCCACGCCATCCGACCGGGTCGGCACACCGACGGCGGCGCCCGGTCGCCCCAGGCTCTTGACGTACTCGCGGTGATGCTACCCTGTGAGGAGAAGCTTCTCGGCTACGTGCGAGCTACGTGACAGTTTCCTTGGCACTGCAGAGGTCGGAATCTGGCACTGCGCCGGCAATCGGCGAAGCCCTGGTTGCATGGGAGCTACTTGCACGCTACGTCAGCATTTCCTGTGCATCCGAGTTGGGCCCGCCAGATGCCCGAGGAGGCCGACATGCCTTCATCCTTGACGGAGCTGCTCACTGGACTGGATCGGGACCAGCTTCAGGCGCTCGTGCTGAAGCTGGCCGAGCACGAGCCGAGCCTCGTATGAGTCGCTTCTTGTGCATGGACACGAGCATCGGCACACTGGTATCCACGTAGTCGAAGATCTGGACGACGCATTTGCTCGAATGGTTCGCGTGAAGATCGAGGTGACGCGAGACGAGCCGGTCATGCTGCCGACACCAGAGCTGCGGATTCTCCACGGCAACGACGATCTCGGAGAGCGGCTGGCCGACGCGCTGGGCGAGGAGGCGTCAGAGACGGCGTCTGGAGAGGCGTAGACTCCCCGTTACGCTCCCCGTGAATGCGAAACGCCCCGTCTACCAGAAAGACGGGGCGTTGATGGAGCGGAAGACGAGATTCGAACTCGCGACCCTCTCCTTGGCAAGGAGATGCTCTACCACTGAGCCACTTCCGCGCGCCTGGGGCATGGCCACCAGCAATGAGCATGATAGCGCGCCCATCGCCAGCCTGTCAAACCTTCAAACCTTCAGGCCATCTACCATCTCGCAAACCCCGCCGGTGTAGGCTGCACTTCCCCCTGGAGACGCCTCCGGCCGCTTCATTCTTCGCCGTCGCGCTGCCACCCGCGGCGCGCTCGCCCGCAACGATTGCCATCAGCGTCTGCGTCGAGGCCGCGGATCCCGCGCCGCCCGCACCGGCCCGGACCACTGGCGCAGCGGCGACCGCGCCACCATATCTTGCATCAGCGCCTCGACGCCCTCCGGGCTGCGTCGAAACAGGTGGCGCACCTCGGCGTAGCGCGGGTCACCCAAGACATCCGCGTCGGACTTCAGCACCTGCCAGTGCGTCGCGAACTCCTGAAAGCCGCATCGGTCGTAGCTCCTGCGGGCGCGCACGTTGAACGCCGCAACGCTCAAGTACATCTTGGTGAAGCGGGCTGGCCCGAAGTAGTACGTCAGGAACGCCCGCAACGCATCCGTGCCCAGCCCCCGCCCGAGCATCGTCGGGTCAAGGTCGATGCCCAGCACCGCCGTTCCCTCGCGCTCGCGGATGTGGCGCAGGAACAGCCGACCCACCAGCCGCCGTTCCAGGTCTTCGATGGCGTACGGCAGCTGCTGCTGCCGATGCACCAGATCGTCGTACCAGGCGTCGCGCATCGGGCCGGTCATCTCCGTCGGGTTGTACGACGAGAACAGCGGGTCTTCGTGATGGCTCCAGGCGCACCAGCGGTCCACGTCACGCCGGGTGAACTCGCGAATCCGCGTCTGCTGTCCCAGCGCCAGCCAGCGCGGCTCAGCCATCCAGGCCACCGGTCGACGGCCCGCCCGGCCCACCGGCCAACACGCCCAACCGCTTCCGCAGCTCGTCCGCCGAGCCGAGCGCGAGCCGCACCACCTTCTGTCGCGAGCGCAGGCCGGCCGCGATCTCGACCTCGCGGCGGCGCAGCCCCAGCCGTTCTGCCAGCAGTTCGACCAGCCTGCCGTTCGCCTGTCCCTCGACCGCCCGCGCGCGCAGGCGCACGTCCAGCGAGCCATCGTCGAGCAGTGAGACGCCCTCGCGTGACGCCCCAGGATGCACCCGCACTGCGACTGCGATCGTCTCCGCCATCGTCCCTCAACCAGGATTGTCCGCCGCCGGTCTGCCCCGAGGCGGCATCCCGGGCGAACTTCTCGGGCAGCCCCTCACCCGATGGTATACTTTTCCGGCCCGGCCAGGAGCCGGGCGCTCGCGTTTTCCGCTGAGTGAGGAGGGGATTCCGTGTACCAGTCGCCGCGCGGCACGCAGGACATTCTGCCCGAGGACGCCGTGGTCTGGCGACACGTCGAGCGTCGCGCCGAGGCGACAGCCCGACGCTTTGGCTACGGCGAGATCCGCACACCCACCTTTGAGGAGACCGGCCTCTTCCTGCGCGGCGTCGGCGAAGGCACCGACATCGTCGACAAGGAGATCTACAACTTCAAGGACAAGGGCGGCACCGACATCGCCCTCCGCCCTGAAGGCACGGCCTCCATCGTGCGGGCCTACCTCCAGCACGGGATGGCCAGCCGCCCGCAGCCCGTCAAGCTGTTCGCCCTGATCACGGCGTTCCGCTACGACCGTCCCCAGGCCGGCCGCTACCGCGAGTTCCGCCAGTTCGACATCGAGGCCATCGGCGACGACGATCCGCTGGTCGATGCCGAGGTCATCACCGTCCTCTGGCGGTTCCTCGAGGATCTCGGCCTGCGCGACCTGACCATCCAGTTGAACAGCATCGGGGATCCGGCCTGCCGCCCCCAGTACATCAAGGCGCTGGTCGCCTACTACCAGCCGCACGAGGCCGAGTTGTGCGGCGACTGCAAGCGGCGTCTCCAGACGGCGCCGCTGCGCCTGCTGGACTGCAAGAAGCCGGTCTGCCAGCCGCTGGCCGAGGCCGCGCCGCGCACCATCGACTTCCTCTGCGCCCCCTGCGAGGCGCACTTCGCCGCGCTGCGCGCCTACCTCGAAGCGACCGGCCTCCCCTACGAGCTGACGCCACGGCTGGTACGCGGGCTGGACTACTACACCCGCACCGTGTTCGAGGTGGTGCCGCCGCGCGTCGGCTCGCAGTCCACCATCGGCGGCGGCGGGCGCTACGATGGCCTCGCCGAGATCATCGGCGGCAAGCCGACCCCCGGCGTCGGGTTCGCGGCGGGCATGGACCGCATCATCCTGAACATGCGCGAGCAGGGCGTCATCCTGCCCTCGCCCGAGACGCCAGACATCTACTTCGCGCCGCTCGGCAGCGATGCGAAGGTCGTGGCGGCCCGCCTGGCCGAAGACGTCCGGCGCGACGGCTTGTCCGCTGTCGTCGGGACCGGCGACCGCAGCATGAAGGCACGCATGCGGCAGGCCAGCAGCAGCGGCGCACGCGTCGCCATCATCCTCGGGGACGACGAGCTGCGCCAAGAGCAGGCGACAGTCAAGAACCTCGCCGGCGGCGAGCAGCAGACCGTCGCCTTCGCGGAATTGAGCACCTACTTGCGGCCAACACTCGGCCGCGCGACCGGCCAGAACGGGGCCGACGGCCGGCAGGAGGCCGAGACAGCATGACGATGACCGCGACGCCGCTGCTCCAGCGGCTCGAAGATATGAAGCGCCGCTACGACGACCTGAGCGCCGAGCTGTCGAAGCCAGAGGTCGCGTCGGATCGCGAGCTGCTCCAGAAGTATGGCCGCGAGCAGTCCGAGCTGGCCGAGACCGTCGCCAAGTACGACGAGTACGTCGGCGTGACCACCGAGCTGGACGACACGTCCGCCATGCTCGACGACAGCCTGGACGACGAGATGAAGGCGTTCGTCCGCGACGAGATCAAGCGGCTCGAAGGCCAGCGCGACGACATTTTCGGGGAGCTGAAGGAACTGCTGCGCCCCCGCGACAAGAACGACGAACGCAACGTGATCGTCGAGGTTCGGGCGGGGACGGGCGGCGAGGAGGCCAGCCTCTTCGCGCAGGAGCTGATGCGGATGTACCTCCGCTACGCCGAGCGCCGCGCCTGGAAGAGCGAGGTCATGAACACGAACGAGACCGACCTCGGCGGCATCAAGGAGGTCACGTTCGAAGTGCGCGGCAAGGGGGCCTACTCCCGCCTCAAGTGGGAGAGCGGCGTCCACCGCGTGCAGCGCGTGCCCGTCACCGAGGCCGGCGGGCGCATCCACACCTCCACCGCCACCGTCGTGGTGCTGCCCGAGGCCGACGAGGTCGAGGTCAACATCGACCAGAACGATCTGCAGATCGACGTGTACCGCTCGGGTGGGCACGGCGGCCAGAGCGTCAACACGACCGACTCAGCCGTGCGGATCACCCACAAGCCGACCGGGCTGGTGGTGATCTGTCAGGACGAGCGCTCGCAGCTCAAGAACAAGGCCCGCGCGATGGCCGTGCTGCGCGCCCGCCTCTACGAGCGCGAGCGGCTGCGGGCGCAGGAAGAGTCGAGCCAGATGCGCCGCTCGCAGATCGGCTCGGGCGAGCGCGCCGAGAAGATCCGCACCTACAACTTCCCCCAGAACCGCGTGACCGACCACCGCATCGGGGCCACCCTCCACAACTTGCCCGAGGTGATGGAAGGGGCCATCGAGCCGCTGATCGATCAACTGACGCTGGCCGCCGAGCGCGAGGCCGAGGGCTGACGCGGGCCGAGAACCCCGCCCCCCAGCGAGTCGTGGGTGATGTAGCCTCACATGCGTTCGGTGTGGATTCCATCGTTGCTTCCAGTTTGTTCATGATGTCAGGCATCGAGTCCGAACCGACTATGCAGTCGCTCACCCTCGACGGGCTGCTGCGCGAGGCCGCCCGCGGGCTGGCCGAGGCCGGCGTCGAGGGCGCCCGGGCCGAGGCGCGCTGGCTGCTCGGGCGCACCCTTGGCCTGACCGACGCCGCACTGCTCGTGCGCGGCGCGCAGCCGGCCAATTCGGAGGATGCCGCCCGCTTCCGGGCGGTCATCGAGCGACGCGCCGCCCGCGAGCCGTTCGCCTACGTCGTCGGGCAGCGCGAGTTCTACGGTCGGACGTTCACCGTCAATCGGCACGTCCTGGTACCCCGCCCTGAGACCGAGACCCTGGTCGAGGAAGCCCTGCGGGTGCTCGCGGCTGCCCACTCGGGCCGGCCGCTGGTCGTGGATATCGGCACGGGGAGCGGCGCCATCGCCTGCACCGTCGCGCTCGAAGCGCCAGACGCCGAGGTGCTGGCCTGCGACGTGAGCGCCGAAGCGCTCCAGATCGCCGCTGCCAACCGTGTCGCGTTGGGGCTGGAGGGCCGGCTGCGGCTGGTGTGCGGCTCGCTCCTCAGTTGGCTCGGTCGGCCGGCCGATCTGGTGCTGGCGAACCTGCCCTACCTCCCGACAGGCCGCCTCCCGCACTTGATGCCCGAAGTCCGCGACTGGGAGCCGCACCTCGCGCTCGACGGCGGCGCGGACGGGCTGGAGCTGATCGCCGCACTGCTGGCGGACGCCTCTCGCACGGTGTGCCCAGGCGGCACGATCCTGCTGGAGCTTGACCCCGAGCAGGTCGAGTCGGCTCGCGCGCTGCTGCCCGAGGCCCGGGCCACGGTAATCCGCGACCTGGCCGGGCTGGACCGGGTGCTGCGTCTGGACGTACGCTCCTGACGATGATCGCGTGGGAGACTCGATGCTGACCCCAGAACAGGAAGCGTGGATTGCGCATCTATCAGACACTGATCGAGTGCGCATCGTGCCGTATGATGCGCTAGCGCCGACCCAGTTCGACGCGGTCAGGCAACGGATCCGGATGGCGCTCGGGGACAGCCTTCAGGTGGAGCATCACGGCGCTAGCAGCTTCGGTATCTCGGGCCAGGACGAGATTGACATCTACGTGCCCGTCGTAGCCGAGCGGCTTGCCTCCGAGATCGACCGCTTCCAGCTCGTATTTGGACCGCCGCAAAGCAACTACCCAGGCTTGCGCGCCCGCTTCTCAATCGAGGAGTGTGGCAAACGCGTCGATGTCTTCGTCATCAACGGTGACCATGACAACTGGCGACAGCTCCAGCAGTTCGAGGGCTACCTTCGTGCACACCCTGATGAACTAGAGCGGTATCGTCTGCTGAAAGAGGCGGGCGACGGTCTCACAGTCCGCGAGTACTACCGACGAAAGATCGAATACATCAACAGTGTTCTGGATCTCGTCCGGGTGGCCACAGATGGCGCAGGAGCGTGGTGAACGGTCACGCATCCGGCTCGCACAGGGCTGAAACCAGGGTCACCGTAGTTGATCCACAGCGCCCTGATCCGGCCGTCATCGAGCGTGCCGCCAAGATCATCCGGCGTGGCGGGCTGGTCGCCTTCCCAACCGAGACGGTCTACGGCCTGGGCGCGAACGCCCTCGACGCCGACGCCGTCCAAGGCATCTTCAGGGCCAAGCAGCGGGCGCTCAACGACCCGCTGATCGTGCATCTCGCCTCGGCGGACGACCTGCCACGGGTCGCGCGTGACGTGCCGCCCATCGCACGGGCGCTGGCCGCGCGCTTCTGGCCGGGGCCGCTGACGCTGGTGCTGCCGAAACGCCCCGAGGTGCCGGACATCGCCACGGCCGGCCTGCCGACCGTCGCCGTGCGGGTGCCGAGCCACCCGGTCGCACGGGCGCTCATCACGGCAGCCGGCCTGCCGATCGCCGCCCCCAGCGCCAACCTGTTCATGCGGACCAGCGCCACGACCGCCGCGCATGTCGTCGAAGACCTGGGCGAGCGTGTGGACCTGATCCTGGACGGCGGCCCGGCTCCGCACGGCATCGAGTCCACGGTGGTGGCCGTTGGCGAGACGGAAGTGCGGCTGCTGCGGCCCGGCGCGACCACCGCCGAAGCCGTCGCCGATGCACTGGCCGAGCTGGAGCCGCCCGTCCCATTGCTCCTGGGCGCGGTGGGCAAGACGGCCTCGCCGGGCCTGCTGGCCCGCCACTACTCCCCGCGCGCCGCGCTGTTCCTGTTCACCGGCGAGCCGGCCGAGACGCGGCCGGCCCTGGCGGCCGCGATTCGCACGGCGATACAGGACGGACGCACGGCCGGCGCGCTGCTGGTGGACGAAGACCTTCCGCTCGTCGCGGGCGTAAGCCCTGCGCCGACGGTGGTGCACCTCGGCTCGGAGCGCGATCTCGCAGCCGTGGCCGGCCGCCTCTTCGCCGGCCTTCGCGAGCTTGACGCCCACGGCTGCGAGGCCATCTACGCGCGGTCGCTCGGAACGGCCGGCCTGGGACTGGCGATCCTCGACCGGCTGACGCGGGCCGCCCACCGCACGGACGTCGAGACGACGGACTGACCGCCCGGACTCTCGCATTGCTGATCTGGAGTGCCTGCAACTGCCTGCACGAATCGAATCGGTATACTTCCCGAACTGCCCTTTTTCGGATGGCCCATGACCGACAAGTGGACCCTCCTCACCAGCCACGGCCACGTGCTCTTCTTCGTCGCTGCCGAGCCAGACGCCACGGTGCGGAAGATCACCGACGCAATCGGCATCTCGGAGCGGCGCGTCAGCTCGATTTTGCACGACCTTGAAGAGGCCGGCATGATCCGCTCGACACGGGTCGGCACGCGCAAGCACTACGAGGTCAACCCTGACGCCCACTTCCGCCATCCGACGCTCAGCCACGTGATGCTGCGCGACGTGTTGGGGCAGATCCAGGCGCGGGATACGTCGCCGCCGACGGTCCGCTGGCGCCGCTAGACAGTATCGCGGCCCGGCGTGGGCCGGCAGCCGTGGCTCCGGCTCGGAGACACCAGCTCGCGCCGGCCTGCTTGCAGCAGGTAGAGAGAACGGGCGGTGCGACCGTGCGCACCGCCCGTTCGTAAGGCCGCTCGTGTCGCGGGTCAGGCCGGCGTCGCCGTCTTCACCTCGTCGAGCGCCGTCGCCAGCTTCCCGACGACCTCGTCAACCTCGGCCTCGGTCAGCACCAGCGGCGGCATGAACCGCAGGATGTTGCCGGCCGGCGCGTTCATCAGCACCCCGGCCTCGACCAGCTTGCCGAGCAGCGCGGGGGCGATCTCTGAGTCGAACTCGATACCCACCAGCAGGCCGTAGCCACGCACGTCGGTGATGTACGGGCGCGTCGCCTTCAGCTCGTTGAGCTTCTGCTGGAGGTAGTCCCCGACCTTCTTGGCATGGGCCGGCAGGTCGGACTTGATGGTCTCGCGCATCACGGCCAGGGCCACCGCCGTCGCCAGCGGGTTGCCGCCGAACGTCGAGCCGTGGTCCCCGTAGGTGAAGATGTTGACCTTCTCCTTGCAGAGGATCGCGCCAATCGGCACGCCGCCGCCGAGGCCCTTCGCCAGCGTCATCACGTCCGGCTCGACGCCATACAGCTCGTAGCCCCAGAGGGTGCCGAGCCGCCCGACGCCCGTCTGGACCTCGTCGAAGATCAGGACCAGGTTGTTCTGGTCGCACCACTCGCGGAGGCCCTGGAGGTACTCCTTGGTGGCCGGGTTGACGCCGCCCTCACCCTGGACCGGCTCGACCATCACGGCACAGGTCTTGTCGGTGGTCGCCTTCTTGACGGCCTCAAGGTCGTTGTAGGGGACCGGCTCGGCCAGGAAGCCTGCCGGCAGCGGGCCGTAGTCCTGCTTGTAGGCCGGCTTGCCAGTCGCGGTGAGCATCGCCAGCGAGCGCCCGTGGAACGAATGGTCGGTGGTGATGACCTCGTAGGCCCCGTTGCGCTTGTGCTGGCCGTACTTGCGGGCCAGCTTGACCGCGCCCTCGTTCGCCTCGACGCCACTGTTCGAGAAGAACACCCGGTCGAAGCAGGAGGTCTCGACCAGCAGATCCGCCAGCTCCAGCTGCGGCACGGTGTAGAACTGGTTCGAGGTGTGGATCAGCTGCGAGGCCTGCTCCGTCAGCGCATCCACGATCACCGGCGAGCTGTGGCCGAGCGTGTTGACGGCCCACCCGCCGACCATGTCCAGGTACGACTTGCCGGTGTCATCCCAGACGCGGCACCCCTGGCCGCGCACCAGCACGACCGGCGTGCGCTTGGCGACCGACATATACCGCTGCGATTCGACTTCAATCCAGCGCGACGACATCTTCTCTGTCCTTACGGCCCCACGCCGGCCAGGGCGCGAGACCTACGCGGGCGCACACGACGCCCGCCCTGCGGTGCGGCACGATACACGGGCGGCGGCACACCGGGCCGCCGCGTCCTGCCCAGGACTCTGCCAGGGTGAACGTGAGGCGGTTGTCATCCCGACCGAAGCGAGGAACGAGTGGAGTGGAGGGATCTTCCCCTTGTGAAGATCACCTTCCTGATTGGGAAGATCCCTCGACTGCGTTCGCAAGCTCACTCCGCTCGGGATGACGGGCAGCACTGCCTCGCCAGCCTGGAAAGGCACCTAGGCAGTCGGTCGCCTGAAGCGGGTGTGATGGGGCACCCAGATCGGTGTCACGCGTTCGCTTCCCGCGTGATCATCGTGCCGACCCCGGCGTCGGTGAACAGCTCGCCGAGCAACGCGTGCTCGACGCGACCATCCAGAATGTGCGCGCGCGGCACCGTGTCGAGCGCGCGGACGCACGCTTCGACCTTCGGGATCATGCCGCCGGCGATCTCGCCAGACTCGATCATCTCGCGGACCCGCTCGACGGTCAGGACCGAGAGCACCCTGCCGCTGCCGTCGCGCACGCCGTCCACGTCCGTGAACATCACCATCTTCTCGGCGTGGAGGGCGCGCGCGATGTCGCCGGCAATCGAGTCGGCGTTGACGTTGAGCGGCTGACCGCTCTCGTCCGTGGCCGAGGGAGCCACGACCACCACGTAGCCAGCCTCCATCAGCGCCTGGACCGGCCCGAGGTCGACGTGGGTCACCTCGCCGACGAGCCCGAGGCGCGGATCGCGGAGCCTGGCGCGGATCAGGCCGCCGTCGATGCCGGACAGGCCGACCGCCCGACCGCCCAGCGAGACGAGATGGGCCACGAGGTCGCTGTTCGCCTTGCCGATCAGCACCATACGGGCCAGGTCGAGCGTGACCTCGTCGGTGTAGCGGCGGCCATCGACGAACTTGGGCTCCAGGCCCATTTTGCCCTGCCACTCGGAGATCATCGGGCCGCCGCCGTGCACCACGACGGGCTTGACGCCGAGCCGCGCCAGCGTGACCACGTCCTCGAGGGCGGTGCCGTCGCCGTGGATGCTCCCGCCGATCTTGATGACGACGGTCTTCCCGACGAACCGCGCGATGTACGGCAGCGCCTCTTTGATCGCCGTCGCCATCGTGGCGGAGTCGAGGTGGGTGGGTTTGAGCGCTTCAGTCGCCACGGTCGTCCTCTACGTCGTGTAGGCGCTGTTCTCGACGACGTACGCCTCGGTGAGGTCACACCCCCAGGCCGTTGCCGCCGCGCCGCCTACCTTGAGGTCGGCCACGAAGGCGACCTCCGGCTGCTTCATGACATCGCCGGCCGCTTCGCGGCTGCCGGGCACCGGCGCGCCAGCCTTGACGAGCTGAACGTCGCCCACGAACAGATCGACTGCCATCGGATCGACCTGCGCGCCCGAGTAGCCGATGGCGCAGAGCACCCGGCCCCAGTTCGGATCGCCGCCGTAGACAGCCGCCTTGACGAGGTTCGAGCGCACGACTGAGCGGGCGGCGTCTCGTGCATCACGGTCGGAGGCCGCCCCGCGCACCTCGACCTTGATCAGGCGGGTTGCGCCCTCACCATCCCGAACGATGGCGCGCGCCAGCTCGGCGCAGACGTAGGTCAGCGCCGCCGTGAACTTCTCGCCGTCCTCGCCGCCGGACACCACGGGATTCCCGGCCGCGCCGTTCGCCAGCACGACCAGGGTGTCGTTGGTGCTGGTGTCGCCGTCGATGCTGATCATGTTGAACGAATCAGCGCCGGCCTTGCTCAACGCTGCCTGCAAGAACTCGGGATCGACCGCCGCATCGGTGGTCACGAACGCCAGCATCGTCGCCATGTTCGGATGGATCATGCCGGCGCCCTTGGTCGCCCCGCCGATCCGCACCGTCCGGCCGCCCAGCTCCAGCTCGGCCCCGGCCTGCTTGGTGCGGGTATCGGTCGTGATGATGGCGCGCGAGAACTGCGAGCCGCCGTCCGAGTTGAACGCGATCTCGCCGGCGCCGGCCCGGATCAGGTCCATCGGCAGCGGCACGCCGATCACGCCCGTAGACGCGACGATCACCTCGGCCGGGTCGCCGTCGATCCTGGCGGCGGCCAGCCGGGCCATCTCCCGGGCGTCGGCAAGCCCCTGCTCGCCGGTGCAGGCGTTGGCGTTGCCAGCATTGACGATGACGGCCCTCGCTCGCCTCGCCGACACCACCTCGCGCGACACGACGACTGGCGCCGCGCAGAACGCGTTCCTGGTGAAGATCCCTGCCACCGCAGCCGGGCGGTCCGAGGCGAGGATCGCGAGATCGAGCTTGTCTGGCCCTGGCGTCTTGATGCCAGCGTAGACCGCACCCGCCGAAAACCCAGCGGCGAGCGTCACGCCTCCATCAACGACCGGCCGAAACTGGTTGGCCGCACCCACCGGCGTCCTCCAATGCACCCGCGAGGGGGTCGGCAGGTGTCTGCGGCCGGCGCGACGTGGCACGACGGTCCCGATCACCCGCGCTGAGAGTATAGGTGGCCCGGATGCCCCCCGCAACGCCGACTGCTCCCAGCGCTGATCGAGCGAGACCGGATGCGGCCCTCAGCCTGCTAGTGGGTCACGCTGCAATTGCGTGAAGATGGTCAGCTTTGCTGATCCGGCTCCCCCTCTCCCGCGTGCGGGGGAGGGGGTTGGGGGGTGGGGGGTTCAATCGAATGCAGCGTGACCCACTAGAAGAGGCGAAGCCCGGTCACCGGCGAGACTCTCTGCCGGTCGGAGCCCGCGAGCGCCTCGCCGACCTGCTCGTAGCTCGGGGGGGCGACGATGACGTGCTGGGTGACGGTGTGGATGTCGCGGAACGCCCGTTCGAGCCGGTTGCTGGCGTAGACGGCGCTTCCACCGGCCGCGCTGTACATCAGATCGACGGCCTCGGCCGACTTCACGACCGCGTTGGTGATGGCCAGCCGCGCCAGCGCGCCCTGCTCCAACGTGAGCGCCTGAGAGCGGCCGGCCTGATCCCAGGTCTCTCGCGCGATATCCCAGGCCCAGGCCCGCGCCGACCGCACCAGCGCTTCGGCCTGAGCGATCTGGAGGCGGACCATCGGGCGGTCTCGCAGCAGGCTGCCCGTCCGACCGAACGGCTTCCGATTCGCCAGCTCGACCAGGGCGTCGATGGCCGCGCGAGCGACGCCGAGTGCGTGGGCAGCGTGCTGGAACAGGAAGAAGAAGAAGCGACCGCTGTAGAGCAGCCCGTCGTGGTACGACGACGCCTCCATGGGGGAGAACGACCGCTCCTCCGGCACGAACACGTCCGACACCGCGAAGTCGTGGCTGCCGCTGCCCCGCAGCCCACCCACGTACCAGGTGTCGAGGATCGTGCACGCGGATGACGGGAAGATCATGATCCGCATCACCGGCACGCCGTTGTCGTCTTTCCGTGGTGTCTCGCCGTCGCGGATGACCGAGTTGCCGATCAGCCAGCGAGCGTGCTCACAGCCGCTTGCGAACGGCCAGCGCCCAGTCACTCGGTAGCCGCCCTCCACGACCGTCGCCTGCCCGAACGGCGTCCCGCTGCCGCCCATGACGGCCGTCGGATCTCGGCCGACCAGCTCGTAGCCGATGTCCGGCCTGAGGAAGCCGGTCGAGAACGCCGTCCCCGATCCGATCGCGGCACACCAGCCAACCGAGGCATCGGCCTCGGAAAGGGTCTCGATGATCTCCATCCAGCTCAGTGGATCGAGTTCGCTGCCGCCAATCGCGCGTGGCGCCAGCGACCGAAAGATACCCGCCTCGGCCAGCTCCGTCACCAGCGGCAACGGCAATCTCCGCGCCCGCTCGATCTCGTCCGCGCAGGCGCGGATCCGAGGCGCCATCGATCTGGCCGCCTCGACGAGCCGCTCGCCCGTGGGCGGGTCGGCCGCCAGTTGGGCACGTTTCTCAGCAACCATTCCACGCCTCCATAGCCTTCTCGTGAAGGGGTCTCTCTTGAGTCTTTCGACCCGGCCCCCGGTACGGAGCGGGAAGGACCGTGCCCAGACCTGAACGTGGCCTGAAAGTCGGACCGGTCCGTAGCGGTCACCTGAGTCTGCCGCGTGAAACGACGCGTCTGGCCTCACCTGGCCGGGCGAATTGAGGCAGCCCGGCGGGCTCCTTGGGGCCAGCCCGGTCCTCGGCCGGTGGCCCGATCTTCAGGCGGATTTCAGGAGCTCCCGCCGTTCGTTCGGTGTCTGCCACGGCGCGATCCGAGATGCTTCCAGGGTCGGGCCTGTCCGGTGCGGGCGAACGCCCGTCGGTTGCCGCGTCAGTTGCCGATTGACGTCAGCCTCGTGGTGATCTATGCCGCGCTCGCGGCGATTCATACCGCGCTCGTGGCGCCAGCAAGCTGGCAGAAGCAGAAGTCGGATGATCAGAACGTCCTCTCAAAGGCGCGAACCAGCGTGGCCCCGGTCTTGCAGTCCGAGACCGGAGTCCTGGCGCGTGTCCTGGGATCCGCATCACGAGTCGGCGGCAACCTCGACGGACCTGCCGCCAGCAGCAGAAGAAAACCCAGACCCGCTCTGGGAGGCAGACGAGCCTCACATGAGCTTGCAAACCAGAATTCTCGGCGCCATCCTTGGCGCCGTCGTCGTCGCCGTCATCGTGACGACGTGGGTCATCAACGATCGCATCGTCGATGGCGCGACGCGCGAAGCCCAGCGCCAGGCTCAGGAGCGTGGGGCGCTGACCACATCGCTGTACGCCGAGCGGGCACAGACGCTTGTGGCCAACGCCCAGGCCGTCGCGCTCTACCCCGCCGTGATCGCCGCCGTCGACGGCCGCAACGCCCAACCGCTCGCGCGGTGGTCCAACGATGTCACGGCTCAGCAGCAGATCCACGTCAAGGTGTTCGACGTGAACGGGACGGCTATCGCCCACGGCCACACTGAGGCCCGGCTTGGACCGTTCTGGGACGAGCTTCAGTCGAATGCACGGCTGGACGGGGTCGATCTTGCCCTGGCCGGCACGGCCAGCAGCGGCGTCGAGACGAGCGACGAGATCGGGGTGGCCCTGCGCGGCTACGCACCGGTTCGGCGGGATGGCCTGACCGGACCCGTCGTCGGCGCCGTGATGCTGGCCGATCCGCTGGACTCGTCGCTGATGACTCGGCTGGCCGGCGGCAGCAGCGGCGGCAGATTGCGTGTGGACCCATTCGCCAACAACATCGCCGAGCGGTGTGATCCGCTTGCCCAGTCGCTGGCCGCCGTCTGCCAGTTCCGGGCCCTGTCGCCGTCCGGGCGTCCGGCTGCCATGTTCAGCCTGACCGTGCCGCTGGTGGACGTCGACCACGCCCGCAACGATGCCCAGCGGTCGCTCTGGCTGACGGCGTCCGCGCTGGTCCTCCTGGGAACGGTCGCCGCGTGGCTGCTGGCCCGCTCGCTCTCGCTGCCGCTGCGGCGGCTGACCCAGGCCGCGCGCCAGATCGCCGCTGGCGACTACCGCCAGCCAACCGACCCCAGTTGCCTACGGGTCCTCACCAGTGAAGCGAAGGCAGACGAGATCATGATCCTGGCGCAAGCGTTCGATGCCATGCGAGAGCGTGTCGCCGCCGCGACCTCGGCGCTCCGCGGCGAGCGCGACGTCCTCGGCGCGGTGCTCGAATCGACGGCCGAAGGGATCGCCATGACGAGTATGACCGGCGAGACGGTGGTCGCCAACTCGCGCTGGACCGCCCTCGTCGGTTCGGAGAACCTGGCTGCGATCGCCGATCTCGAGCACGTCGAAGATCGACAGCCGTTCGGCAAGGTGGCGGCGGGCTGGCTCGACGACCTCGACCGCATCGCCGTGGCCGACTTCGAGCGAACATCGCCGTGGTACTGTCGCCTGCGTTGCTACACCGCACCGGTGGACCATCGCGCGGGAGCGGTGGTCGGCCGAATCTTCGTGCTGCGCGATGTGACCCACGAGACCGAGGTCGAGCGCCAGCGCAGCGCCTTCGTTGCGACGGTCTCCCACGAGCTGCGGGCGCCGCTGACGGTGATCCAGGGGTACTCAGAGACGCTGCTGGACGATCTGGATCGGGGGCTCTGGGACCCCAAGGCTGAGCGCGAGCTGGTCGAGATCGTCCGGTCGTCGGCAGACACACTCGGCAGGCTGGTCGAGAACCTGCTCGACGCCGCGACCCTCGAGGTCGGGGTTCTGCGCCTCCAGTCCGAGCCGGTGCGGGTCGAGCGGATCGCAGAGCGCCTCGTCGCGCGCCGGGACGGCCTTGCCGACCACCACGAGCTTTACGTCGAGGCGGCCCCAGGCCTGGCGCCGGCGCTCGCCGATCCGCTCCGGGTCGAGCAGGTCCTGACGAACCTGATCGACAACGCGATCAAGTACTCGCCGGACGGCGGCTCGGTGACCGTGCGGATCGACGGCGGGAGCGGCCAGTCGGATCTGACGATATCGGTGCGCGATCAGGGGCTCGGCCTCGCCGTCGAGCAGGCGGAGCGGGTATTTGAGCGGTTCTACCGGGCCGGCGACCCGGTCGGCGGTGCGCCGCGTGGCGTCGGGCTGGGGCTGTTCCTCTGCAAGCGGCTGGTCGAGGCCCAGGGCGGGCAGATCTGGGTCGAGAGCGAGCCGGGCGCCGGGAGCACGTTCAGGTTCACCCTGCCGGCGCTGATCGAGCCGGACGTTGACGCCGATGCAGCGCTGCCCCCCGCCGTCGTCGTCCTCGACGATGCAGCGCTGCCCGTGGGAGCAGCAGGATGAGTCCGGGCCGTGCGCGCGTCCTGGTGATCGACGATGATCCGCTGATCGTGCGGCTGGTCCGGACGCATCTCGATCGGGCCGGCTTCCAGGTGAGCGACGCGCCAGACGGGCCGACCGGCCTGGAACTGGCCGCTCGCGAGTCGCCGGACTTCGTCGTCCTGGACTTGATGCTGCCTGGACTCGACGGCTACGAAGTCTGTCGGCGTCTGCGCGAGCTCTCGCTGGTGCCGGTCCTGATGCTCACGGCCAGGGGTGAGCAGGTGGACAAGCTCCGAGGCTTCGAGATGGGGGCCGACGACTACCTGACCAAGCCGTTCAGCCCGGCCGAGCTGATCGCTCGGGTCCAGGCGGTATTGCGCCGCAGCCAGCAGGGCGCGGCGACTGATACCCCGGCGGTCGTTCGGTGTGGTGACCTGGCGGTCGATCTGGCGCGGCGCCGGGTGACGCTCCGCGACGAGGCCGTCCGATTGACCCCGACCGAGTTTCGCCTGCTGGAACAACTGGCGCTCAACGCCGGCAAGGTGATGACGCACACCGAGCTCTTGACTCAGGTCTGGGGCCCTGAGTATCGCGACGACCGTGACTACCTCTGGGCGTATGTCCGCCATCTCCGCCGCAAGCTGGAGCCGAACCCGGACCAGCCGGCCATGATCCTCAGCGAGCCCGGCGTCGGCTACGTCCTGGACTGTCCCACCACGTAGGACGGCCGAGCACCGTCGCCGGCTCGGCGTCACCGCATGCCTGTATTCGATGCGCATTCAGGTTGATGCAGGAGGCGAGGTTTTCGGCAACCGTTCAGGGTGGTCGCTGGGCGTTCCAGTTGGCTGCGCGGATCGACCTGTCACGCTGAGAGAGACACGCTCCGAAGGGGGCGCGATCCTCAGTTGAAGGGAGATCCCCGATGTACGCATCGAGCGTGCAGAGGACGCCGCGGCGGCCGGCGCCCTGGCTCCTGACCATCGCTCTGGCCGGACTCCTGGTCCTTGGCGTCGGCTGCCGCGCCGTTGACGTGCTGTCTGCCGCGGCGCCGCCAGCCAGCCCGCCACCTACGTCCCGCGTGGTCGAGTGGGAGGCCCGCGACTACAGCTACGACGCGCCGGACACCCTCCCGTCCGGTTGGGTGACGATCCGGATGATGAACCACGGCCCGGAACCCCATCACGGCCAGTTGCTGCGGCTCAACGACGGCGTCACGTTCCAGGCGTTCTCGCAGGCCATGCAGGAAGAAGGCGAGGCGGCGCTGCGCCTGACGACGCTGGTCGGCGGGCCGGGCGCCATCGACGCCCACCGTACCGACGAGGTCACGCTCGACCTGAAGCCGGGCTCGTACGCGATCGCCTGCTTCGTGCCGAGCCCTGATGGGGTACTGCACCTGGCGAAGGGGATGATGAAGCCGGTCGAGGTGACGGCGACCGATCCATCGACCGCCGGGCCGCCAACCAGCCAGGGCAGGTTCACGATGCGCGACTTCTCGTTTGAGATGCCCGATCGGCTCGCGGCCGGGCGGGCCAGCTACGAAGTCGCCAACGCCGGACCCCAGCCGCATGAGCTGGTGGTCGTGAAGCTGGCCGATGGCAAGAGCGTCGCCGACGTGATGACCTGGTACCGAACACCTTCTGGGCCCCCACCCTTCGAGGCGGTCGGCGGGATCAACGGCCTGAGCACCGGCCAGACCGGCTACATGACCCTGGATCTTCAGCCGGGCGCGTACGCCGCGATCTGCCTGGTCCCGGATCCGGCCAGCGGCCAGGCCCACCTCCACCTGGGCATGGCGAAGGCGTTCGCCGTCCAGTGACGACGCGCCGACGGCCGATCCACTACAAAGGAGATTCAAGACATGCGATTCGGAGTCATGCTGCCCCAGCAGGGCCTGAAGGCGAGCCCTGAGGCACTCGTGCGCGCGGCACAGCAGGCCGAGCGCCTCAGGTACGACAGCGTCTGGGTGAACGAGCGGCTGCTGTACCCGGTGCACCCACGAACACCGTACCCTGGGTCGCCGGATGGGGCGCTGCCGGCGACATTCAGCAGGACGTTCACCCCGCTCGAAACGTTGGCCTACGTCGCGGCGCACACCAGTCGCGTGGCACTCGGTACCGGCATCGTCAACATGCCGCTGCACAATCCGGTTATGCTGGCGCGGCAGCTCGCCACGCTCGACGTGCTGTCAGGTGGGCGGGTGCGAGTCGGCCTCGGGCAGGCGTGGTCGGTGGACGAGCTGGAGGCCGCTGGCGCCGACACTGTCCAGCGCGGTCCGCGCGCCGATGAATTCCTGGCTGTCCTGAAGCAGGTCTGGACAACCGATCCGGCCGAGTTTCGCGGGAAGTACTTCACACTGCCAGAGTCGGTACTGCAACCGAAGCCGATCCAGCAGCCGCACCCGCTCATCTACCTGGGCGCCTACGCCCCAAGGGCGCTGGCGCGAGTCGGACGTCTGGCGGATGGCTGGTTACCAGCCGGCGTGCCGCTCGCGGCGATGGGCCCGATGATGGGGCAGATCCGCGAAACGGCTCGCGACGCCGGCCGCGATCCGGCTTCGTTGCACCTCGTCACACTCGCATTCGTCAGCGTTCTCCCGGACTCTCCCGGCGCGAACCGGCCTGACTTCGTCGGGACACTCGACGAGATCAGGCGCGACGTGGCGACGGCTCGTGAGCTCGGTGTCACGGAGATCATCTTCGCGCCCGGATTCGGCCGCGGCGAGCTCAAGCTGGAAGAACACTTCGACACGCTCGAGCAGCTTCGCGCCGTCGCCTGAACCCACTCGCAGCCACGCTCAGCGGATCGCAGATCAGGCTTCCACCCCGCGTTCCACCTTGGCGGCATGCTCCGGTCGCCGAGACGTCAGATCATGGTGAGGGGCGTCGCCGCGGCCGTTGGGCCGGCGCGCGCACCGGAGCAGAAGGGAAGGTCGACCATGAACGCCATCGGCATCGCCGCCACGATCTACAGCGCCCGCACGCCGGACCAGATCCGCGCCGAGGGCGAGGCCATCGTGCGCGGCTACGCCTCCCTGGCCGTGCGCGGCTACGCCTCCCTGGCGGGGCACGCGCAGAGCCGGGTGAACCGGAGGCCTGGATGACGTCAGCCATCTACGCCCTGGCAGGCGACCAGCCCACCCAGCCCGAGCCCGCACTCGAAGCGCGCGGCCTGTCCAAGGCGTTCCAGCTGCCGGTGCTGGACGACCTCTCGCTGGCCGTCCGGCCGGGAGAGCTTGTCTGCC
The DNA here is from genome assembly GCA_020850535.1 of Chloroflexota bacterium. Lineage (NCBI taxonomy): Bacteria > Bacillati > Chloroflexota > Chloroflexota bacterium. Next base: position 3,639 of record JADZEM010000067.1, on the reverse strand, counting down.
TGCTTGGGCCGAACGGCTGCGGCAAGACCACCCTGCTGCGCATCCTGGCCGGCCTGGAGCCGCCCGACGATGGGACGGTGCTCGTCGATGGCGACGATCCGCTCCGTCGCAAGGGGAGCCCGGCCGTGGGCGTCGTCTTCCAGGAGCCGCGATTGCTGCCCTGGAAGACGGCCGCCCAGAACATCACGGTCTGCCTCAAGCCGCTCGGCCTCTCCGGCGACGATGCGGCCAGACGCGCCGCCGAGTACCTGGACCTCGTCGGGCTGCGCGGCTTCGGCGGCTACGACCCGAACCAGCTCTCTGGTGGCATGCAGCAGCGGGTTGCGATTGCCCGGGCGCTGGCCGTGCAGCCGGCGATCCTCCTGATGGACGAGCCGTTCAGCGCCCTCGATGCCGAGACGCGGCGTGACCAGCAGCAGGCCGTCGCCGAGATCTGGCGCGCGAGCGGGACGACGATCCTGTTCATCACCCACAGCATCGAGGAGGCGCTGGCCGTCGGGACCCGGGTCGTGCTGCTCTCGGCCCGACCCGCCCGGATGCTTCGAGCCTGGGATCTCGACAACCACGCGGACCGGCACCTCCTGGCTGATGAGATCCTCAGCTCGCTGGCCGAGCAGGTCCAGCGGCAGCGTCGGCTCGAGGGGCCACGGTCCGAGGTGGTGGCGTGAGAGACGGTCGCATGAGGGGCAGACGATGGCGGTGACCCAGGTGGCGGCGCCAGAGAACCCGCCTGCGCGGCGGTCGATCCGCTGGCGCAGCCTGGCCGAGACGCTCCACCTGCCGACCGTGCTGGCGCTGGCGCTTGGACTGGTCGCCTGGAGCCTGCTGTCGGAGCGGTACGGCGCCTACCTGTTCCCGCCGCCGGGCAAGGTGCTGGGTGCGCTGGTCGGGATCGCGTCAAGCGGCCAGCTCTGGCTCCATGTCGGTTCGAGCCTCTGCCGGATCGGGCTCGGGTTCGCCGGGGCGGTCGTCGCGTCGATCCTGGCGGGCCTGCTCATTGCCCGCCTGCCGCTCGCCCGGCTCGTCGTCCGCGACCTGACGGCCATCCTGAACAGCACGTCGGTGTTCGTCTGGCTGGTGCTGGCCCTGATCTGGTTCGGGCTCTCGAACAGCGGCCCGATCTTCACCACCTTCATGATCGTGCTGCCGGTGATGCTCAGCAACGTCGCCGAGGGCATCGACAGCGTCGACCGAAAGCTGATGGAGATGGCACAGGCGTACCGGCTGGGCGAGCTCGACCGATTTCGTCATGTGACCCTGCCGGGCGTGATTCCGTATCTCGTGGCCGGGATGAAGGTCTCGTTCGCGCTCGGGCTGCGGGTCAGTGTCGTGGCCGAGCTGTTCGGGGTCAGCACTGGCATCGGCTACATGATGAACTTCAGCCGCGACACGCTACGGACCGATCTGGTGTTCGCGTGGGCGCTGGTACTCGTCGCGGTCATGGTGCTGGCCGAGCAGCTCGTCTTCGAGCCACTGGCCCGGCGGGCCAATCGCTGGCGCTGACCGACGGCGCCCTCAAGCCATATTCCATCTGGGAGAGAGCATCCATGGCGACGAATCGTCGAGCGTTCTTGCGTGGCGCCGTCGCGGTCGGTGGCGCGGCCGGATTGGCGCTGCTGTCAGCCGCCTGCGTCCCATCATCCAGGTCCAGCGCCGCCGACGGACCGTCGGGCTCTGGGCAGGACCGGACGTTCAGGCTCGCCTATCTGACGCTGGGCTGGGCGGGCATTGAGGTGATCCATCAGCTTGGCTTACTCGAAGCCAAAGGCTGGAAAATTGAGTGGCAGAACGTGGACCTGATCCCTGGCGTCGTCAATGCCTTTGGCTCCGGCCAGGTCGACCTGATCGACATGTCCACCGTCGTCGGCGCGCAGATGTATGAGCAGGGCATCAAGCTGTCTGTGTTCGGCGTCTGTGTTGGCTCCCTCGGGGCGGTCCTGGCGGGCACAGGCACGAATATCCGCTCGCTGCCGGAGCTACAGGGGAGGAAGGTGGCCGGCATCCCCGGCGGCACCACGACCCAGGAGCTCAACGCCCATATCCGCAGAACCCACGGCTTCGACCTGTTCACCGATACCCAGTTCGTGCAAGCCTCGGCCCCGCCGGACGTCGCCAATCTCCTGATCAAGGGTGACGTCGAGGCGGCGCTGATCTGGGAGCCGACGGTGACGCAGTTGACCCAGTCCGGCGCCGGCACGGTCATCGCCACACAGCAGCAGTTGTGGGAGCAGACGTTCGGGGGCGGCGCGACGGAGGTCCACGTCATGTACGTGGCGAGACCGGAGATCGCGCAGCAGTACCCGGCGCTCCTGCGAGACGTTAACGCCGCGCAGGCCCAGGTCGCCGAACTCTGGAAGCAGCGCGATCCGAAGGCTGTCGAGGCGATGGTGAAGGTGACGAAGCTACCGGAGGACGTGGTCCGGGAGGCGTACGGCCGGACCACGCCACTCTCCGGCCTCGCTGACCAGGACATTGAGGCCATTCTGCAACAGCTCCAGTTCAATCGCGAGCACGGGACGATCCTCCAGTCGGATGTCTGGACACAGGACCCGGCCACGGCGCGACGCGAGATCTTCGTCCAGACCGGCTGAGCTGATGGATTTCTCTCGGTGAGGGGGCGTCATGGCATTCCCCAGCACGCGGCTCGACCGGCGCCATTTCCTTGGCCTTGCGGCGACAGCCTCGGCCACCATCGTGCCCCTGCTCGCGCCCCGACGAGGGATGGACGCACGCGCAGCACCGGACAATCCGGCGCCGCCGACGCCGACAGACCTTGAGAACGGCATCGTCTCGACGATGCAGGCGCACGGCATCCCGGGTGCGAACGTCGTGCTGGACCGGCCAGACACGGGAACCTGGACAGCCGCCCTCGGCGTGAGCGACCTGCAACGCGGGACGCCGATGTCGCCCGACCTGCACATGCGAATCGGCAGCATCACCAAGACGATGACCGCGACGGTCGTGCTTCAGCTTGTCGACGAGGGCGCGCTGGGTCTTGACGACACGCTCGCCACCCTGCTGCCGGACGTGACGACGATCCCGTATGCCAGCCAGATCACGGTCCGCCACCTGTTGAGTATGAAGAGCGGGACGTTCGACTGCCTCAAAGACGAGACCTTCTTTCCCCAGGTCTTCGCCGATCCGACGCGGCCCTGGACGCCACACGAGATGATCGCGCTCGCTGCCAGGCATCCGCCGGACTTCGCCCCCGGCGAGGACATCGCCTACTCGAATACGGGCTACATCCTGCTGGGCCTGATCGCCGAGCGCCTCGCCAACGAGCCGCTCGGCGCGGCGTACGACCGTCGGCTGTTTGCTCCGCTCGGTATGTCGCAGACGAGCCTGCCGACTGACGCGACACTCACCGAGCCGTTTGCCCACGGCTACATCGCAGATCCGCGAAGGGGCGGACAGCTCGCCGACCTGACAGCCTTGAACGCCACCGTGGCCTGGGCAGCGGGCGGAGTCGTCTCCACCGTTGGCGATCTGCACACCTGGTTGAAGGCGTTGGTCGGTGGCTCCCTGCTGAGCGCCGACCTCCAACGCGAACGGCTGGTCTTCACTCCGTTCAAACGCGATCCGGGCGCGCCACCCTTCGGCTACGGGCTTGGCATCGGCAATCTCGACGGCCAGATCGGG
>JADZEM010000066.1 GCA_020850535.1 Chloroflexota bacterium | reverse complement strand
CCCTCGTCCTTTCCGTCGCTTGCCCAACCTGCCACTCCCGCATCCCCCTGCCCACTCGCTCTGCCACCCCTCACGCCAGCCAGAGACTCGCTCGCCTTCCTACTGATGGGACGCCAGAGTAGTGCTAGGCACACCCGGCCATCGCCGAGCTGCAGGTTATCGGGATCCCCAGCGAACGGTACGGCGAGGAGGTCACGGCGTGGGTCAGGCTGCGCCGCGCTCGCCACTCGTGGGTGGCGTCGCCGGCGGTCGAGGGTGGGCAGGTGCGGCGGCAACGCCGGCCCGCCCCTTCGCGCAGGCAGATTGCATGAAGCATGCGATCCGGGCACAATGCAGGGCAGCCCTTCGAGGTGACTGCCATGTCGACTCCAGCTCAGGTCTGGCGTCCGCCGGCCTCCGTGTCCCGCGAGGAGATCGTTCGCGCCTCCAACGAGGTGCTGGCGCGGCCTGACCGCGACATCTCCGAGCGCACCGACGTCTTCACCCTGCAGAGTCTCGGTTTGCCCTGGGATGTCGCCTGCGCCGTCGTCGCGCCCAGCGACCCCGCCCACCAGGCGCTCGGCGCAGACGGCAAGAAGATCGGCGTGTTTCTGCTCCACGGCGGCGGCGGCGACCACCGCTCCAAAGTCCCGATGGCCCGCTTCCTGGCCCGCAAGTTCGGGTACAGCGTCGCCTGCATGACCTACCCCGGTCACTTCGCCTTCGACACCCCGAACCACGAGTGGCCCGGCGACACCATCAACCCGGACGGGACCGTCCGCACCCCGCGCTGGACCCGCGACGGCCAGATCACGCCCGATCAGTACGAGGTCGTGCAGGACACCTCGAACCTCGAACGGCGGCGCAAGTGGGGAACGCTCTTCTTCGCCCGCGCCCTGCCCGGCAGCGAGTTCTACGCTCGCATGGCCGCGTGGCCCGGAGCCTTCGACGACGCCATGACCGAGGTCTGCCGCCGCTGCTTTCCAGCGGACAGCTACTCCGTCTACGCCCACGGCCATTCGACAGGCGGCCCGTTCGTTCACATCCTGTTGCAGCGCGTGCCGAACGCCGTCGGGCTGCTCGGCATGGAGAGCAGCCCGTTCGGGGCCGTCTACGGCAGGATGCTCGGGATGACCTGGGACTACCCCTTCACCGACCTGACCATCCGTACCTGGCGGCACATCGCCAAGTACGTTGGCTCCGAGGCCGGGCCAGAGGGGGCCTGGAAGCTCCCCTGGCTGATGGAGGATGTGTTCGAGGCCTGGGAACGCTCCAGGAAGCAGCCCCAGTTCAAGGCCGAGTACCTCATCACCTATGGGAACGTCGAGCAGCTGGGTGCAGCCGCCCGCGCGACTGCCCGGCGGCTCGGCCTCGACGCCGAGGAGGCCGCCGCCCTGGTCGCGCGCTTCGAAGGCTACCCGATGCCGCTCAGCGGTCCGAGCGCCCGGCCCGTCCCGCCGCTGCTGTACGGCATTGCGAAGGGCAGCCGCGACCACACCGTCGACCGCTACCAGCACGTCGTGCTGCCCACCTACGTCGATCTCGACCCACAGCCCCGCACGGCGCTCGTCGTGTTCCAGGCCGGCGTCCACGGCTACGAGAAGCCCGAGGACGATCTGCCGAACGGCGTCCTGCCGGCCGTCGCCCAGTTGTGGGACGAGGCTATCGCCGAGGGCTACTACTTGCCGTAGGCCACGTTCTGCCGCGGGCGCCTGCCGTCCGTGGGCGCGTCAGGGCGATTCGCCTGACTCCTATGCACGCCACCCCCCTGTCACGAAAGGTTCGGCCGGGCGCAAGCCGCCCGGCTCGGACCGTCCGCCATCCTGCCGGCTTCCAGCACACGAGCCGGCAGGCCAGGGCGAAGAAGGACGACACCCCATGAGCACCAGCACCTGGGCGCCGCCCGCCGAGGTCACCCGCGAGGCCATCGTCGCGGCCTCGGACCGGATCCTGGCCCGGCCGGATCTGCCGCTTGAGGTCCGCGAGGACATCTTCCGCATCCGCGTCCACGAGCTTGACTGGGACATCGGCGGCAAGGTCTACCAGCCGAAAGACGAGTCCGCCATCCCGACCGGCCCAGACGGCAAGAAGATCGGCGCGTTCCTGCTGCACGGCGGCGGCGGCGACCATCGCGGCATGGAGCCGCTGGCGCTGCTGCTCGCGCGCAAGCTCGGCTGGAAGATCGCGACGCTCTCCCACCCCGGGCACCTCTACCTGCACGACGACGGCCGCGACTGGCCCGGCGACACCATCAACGGCGACGGTACCGCCCGCACCCCGATCTGGTGCACGGACGAGGTCATCACTCCGGACCAGTACCGCATCGTCGAAGACCGCTCCGATCCGGTCTTCCGCGCCAAGTACGGCACCCTGATCTTCCTTGAAGCGAAGGAGGGCACGCCGTTCTACGACCGCATGGGATCGTGGCCGGCCGCCTTCGAGCAGGCGATGATCGCCGTCTGCAAGCGCAATTTCCCCGCCGAGACGTTCTCGATCTACGCGCACGGCCACTCGACCGGCGGCCCGTTCGTCCATATGCTGCTGCAGCGCGTCGAGAACATCGCCGGGCTGATCGGCATCGAGAGCACGCCGTTCGGCCGCATCATGAGCGCGATGCTCAAGCAGACGTGGCCGTACCCGTTCAACTGGATCACCGTCCGCACCTGGCGGGACATCGCGCGGTACGCCGGCCCCGAGGCGGGCGCAGACGGCATGAAGCGCCTCCCCTGGCTGATGGAGGACGTGCTTGCCGCCTGGGAGCTTCGCAAGCCGGCCCCCAACATCAAGGCCGAGCACGTCGTCCAGTTTGCCGCCTACGACGTGCTGGAGGCCGGCGCCCGCTCGGCCGCCCGTCGGCTCAAGCTGAACGCCGAGGAGACCGAGGCGCTGGTCGCCCACTACCGCGACTACCCGCGTGAGCTGTCCGGACCGGGCGTCAAGCCGGTGCCGCCGCTGCTCTACGGGATCACCAGCGGCAGCCGGGACCACACCCGCGCCCGCTACGAGGGCATCCTGCTCCCGGAGCTGGCGAAGATCGATCCGGCCCCGAAGGCGCGGGTGGTGCAATTCATGGCCGGCGTTCACGGCTACATGAAGCCCGAGCAGGATCTCCCGAGCGGCATCGGTCCGGCCATCATCAGCCTGTGGCAGGAGGCCATCGACGCGGGCTACTACCTCGCCTGACGGGGCAATCCCTCACCCCGGGCAGAACACCCCCCACCCCCGCCCCGCGGCGCGGGGGTGAGGGGCAGACGCGGGCCGGCTGCCCCTCACCCGATGCTACGCCGCCCGGCCTCGGCCGCCGCGCAGGCGCGGGTCCAGCTCGTCGCGGAGCCAGTCCCCGACGAGGTTGACGGCCAGCACCGTCAGGCTGATCGCCAGCCCGGGCAGCGCCGAGACCCACCACGCCGAGTTCAGGTACGGCCGGCCCTCGGCCAGCATGCTCCCCCAGCTCGGCGTCTGCGGATCGACGCCCAGCCCCAGGAAGCTCAAGCTGGACTCGGTGATGATGTTGCCGCCCAGCGAGAGCGTCGCGATGACGATGACCGGCGTCAGGGCGTTCGGGACCACGTGCCGCAACACCGTCCGGACCGAGTTTGCCCCCAGAGCCCGCGCCGCCTGTACGTACTCCACCTCGCGGAGGGGGAGCACCGTGCTCCGCATCACCCGGGCGTAGCGGACCCACCCCCCGATGCTGAGCGCCAGCACCACGCTGCCAACCCCTGCTCCGAGCACGGCCATCAGCGTGATCGCCAGCAGGAACGACGGAAACCCAAGCTGCACGTCGGCGATCCGCATGATCACGATGTCCGGCCAGCCGCCGCGCCAGCCGGCCACCACCCCGAGCAAGCTGCCGACCACTGCCGCCAGCAGCACCGAGGCGAACCCCACGGTCAGTGAGACGCGCGCCCCGTGGAGCAGCCGCGAGAGCGTGTCTCGGCCGATCGGGTCGGTGCCGAGCGGATGATCGAGCCGCGTGAGCGGAGCCGCGAGGCGGGCGTCCAGCGCGCCATCCCGAGGGTCGAACGGGCTGAGCACGCCGGCGAAGACTGCTGAGAGGACCATGATGGCGAGGATCGCCAGCGCCGGCAGCACTGATTGATGACGCAGCAACCGCTTCATCGGTAGCGCACCCGAGGATCGAGGAACGCGTACAGCAGGTCCACAACCAGGTTGATCCCGATGTAGATGACCGACACCAGCAGCACGCCGGCCTCCACGACCGGGATGTCGCGCTGTTCGAGCGCCGCGATCAGCGTCCGCCCGATGCCCGGCCACGCGAAGACGCTCTCGACCACCACCGAGCCGTTGAGCAGCGCCCCCATCTCCAGCCCGATGACGGTCACCAGCGGCAGCAGGGCCGCCCGCAGCGCGTGCCCCACCAGCACCGTACGTTCGCGCAGGCCCTTCGCGCGGGCCGTCCGCACGAAGTCCTGTGCCAGCATCTCCAGCATGCAGGAGCGCACCAGCCGCGCAAACTGCGCCAGCGGCCCGGTCGCCAGGGTGAGGGCCGGCAGGATCAGGTACTCCGGCCCCTGCCGCCCGGAGACCGGCAGCCAGCGGAGCTCCACCGCCACCACCAGGATCAGCATCAGCCCGAGCCAGAACCCGGGGATCGACTGGCCCACCAGCGCCAGCCCCATGCAGGCGCGGTCCCACCACGATCCTCGGCGGACGGCCGCCAGAATCCCGAGCGGGAACGCCACCACCAGCGCCACCAGCAGGGCGGTGGCCGCCAGCTGCATCGTGGCGGGGAACCGCTCGACGACCAGATCCATGGCCGGCATGTCGTTGCGGAACGACATGCCGAAGTCGCCGCCGGCCGCCGCGCCGAGCCAGTTCAGGTACTGCACGGGCAGCGGCAGATCCAGCCCGAGCTTGCGACGGTAGTCTGCGCGCTGCTCCTCGGTGGCCCAGTCCGGGAGCATGGTGAGGACGATGTCGCCGCCGGTGTAGTGCAAGAGCATGAACACCACCAGCGACGCGCCCACCACGACGAAACACGCCTGTATCAGCCGCTGCGCGATGATCCGGGACACGGCTTAGCCCGAGATGGACATGCGCCAGACCCGTAGCCGCTCGTCGCCGCTTGGCGTGAAGCCCTGCACCTTTTTAGCCGTGCCGTAGATCTCCGGCTGCTTCCACAGGAAGAGCATCGGGGCCTGGTCGGACATGCGGGCCTGGGCCTGGAACGACCACTGCTTCCGCTCGTCCGGGGTGCCGCCGGAGTACATCTTCTTCATCAGATCCTGGAACTCGGGATCGTCCCACTGCATCGAGTTGCCGGCGTGGTTGAGCCGCATGATGTCGAAGTCCAGGCCGGCGTCGAAGAACGGCGCGGTGCTCCGCATGTACATGCCGTTGGTGGTGCGGTCGCGCTGCATCTGGGTGGTGACGTTCGGCTCGACCGGGTTGAGCGCAACGTCGATGCCCAGCGGACGCAGGCTGGAGGCGATGGCCTGCGGGAACTCGCTGCCCTTCATGTAGCTGCTGGCCGAGAGGTCGAAGGTGATCTTCGTGCCGCTTCCGACGCCGGCCTCGGCCAGCAGGGCTTTCGCCTTCGCCTGGTCGTAGGCGTAGCCCTTGACGTTCGGGCTCTCGTTGGGCGGGTTGACCCAGGTCTTCATGCGGGTGGTCGCGCCGCCGAGGATCGCCTTGCAGATGCCCTCGATATCCACGCCGTAGTTGATCGCCTGCCGCACCCGCACGTCGTCCAGCGGCTTGATCTTGGTGTTGAAGCCAGCGAACACGCGCCGCCCGCCGGCGATTGAGAGCGACTTGAGTTTGGCGTCGGCATCCACCTCGGCGATGGAGGTCGGGTCGAGTTGCTCCATCAGGTCGATGGCGCCGGTCTTCAGATTCGCGAGGCGGGCCGTATGCTCGGGGGTCCAGCGCCAGGTGACCGTCTTGATGGTCGGCTTCTGGCTGTCCCAGAAGCCCGGGTTGGCCTCCAGCACGATGCGGTCGCCGCTGGCCCACTCTTTGAAGATGTACGCGCCCGTGCCGATGGGCTTCCGCGCGATGGTCTTCGGGTCGGTCTCGGCCAGGTACTTGGGCGGGTAGATGAAGTGGTCGTTGGCGAGGCGCGCCAGCATGTGGGGCGTCGCCGTCTTGGTCTTGAAGCGGACCGTGTACGGATCGACGACCTCGATCTTCTCGATGTTGACGTCGGCGGCCCAGGTGTTCCGCGCTTTCAGGTTCGGATCGACGCTTCGCTCGTAGGTGACCTTCACGGCCTCGGCGTTGAACTGCTCCCCGTTCTGAAACGTCACGCCCTGACGCAGCTTGAACTCCCAGGTCAGATCGTCCACCTGCTTGTACGCTTCAGCAAGCCGAGGAACGACCGCCAGGTTCTCGCCGGTGGTGAACAGGCCGTCCATGACGTTGACAATCGGGTTGTACTCGGTGGTGCCCGGCGCGAACATCGGATCGAGCGTGGACGGCTCGTTGGCAAGACTGATCGTGATCGAGCCGGCCGCGTCGCCAGCCTTGACGGCTGGGGCGCCGGCGGCCGGCTTGGCGGCCTCGGCCGGCTTGGTGGCCTCGGCCGGTTTCGCGGCCTCGGCCGGCTTGGCGGCCTCAGCGGGTTTGGCCGGCGCCGCGGCAGTTGTTGGCGCGGCAGCGGCTGGTTTCGCTGGCTCCGCCGCCGGCTTCGCTGGGGCCGGAGCAGCCTGGCCGCAGGCGGCGGCCAGCGCGCCAGCGCCGCCCAGCAGCATCAGGCGCAACAGGTCACGGCGGGACCGCCGAACGGCTGTCAAACGACGGGTGGGCAGCACCGACGACATGGGAAGCCTCCTGGGCCGAGCTACTCGGCGGCAGTGTGGACCGCGAAGACGCAGCCTCCCAGACGTCCGCCGCGCTCCCAACCCGCAGCGTCGTGTGGGCGCCGCCGAGATCCCCACGCGCTGCGAGTACGGCGTCCGTCCAGCATCAGGCCGCATCTTTCATGAGGTATTCTGCATGCGATGGTAGCCCAGCCTGCGTCTCGGTGCCACGCTGCTCGCGCGGCGGCCAGGGCGATCGCATGTTGATGTCGTCGTGCGGCGGCGTCGGGGCTTGAAAGCCCCGCCTACGATCCTGCAGTCGCTGCGCGACGCTCCAGGCTCGCCAGTCGATGCTGTTCCCGGCTGCCGTCGCGCAGCGACTGAATGCGTGTAGGTGGGGACTTCAGTCCCCGACCGCCCGTTCCATGATGCTTCGGGGACACCGATGAACATGCGATCGCCCTGGCGTATCGCCCTGGGCGATGGCATGTTGATGTCGTCGTGCGGCGGCGTCGGGGCTTGAAAGCCCCGCCTACGATCCTGCAGTCGCTGCGCGACGCGCCAGTCTCGCCTGTTGCTGCT